>JAJYKG010000090.1 GCA_021788795.1 Thermoplasmata archaeon
GCGCGGGACACGGTCGAGGAGATGCGCACGCTCGGCGTGGACGTGTCCCAGTCCGAACTCCTCCTGCGCGAGGCCGAGGAGGCCTACCACGAGGGCAAGTACGAGCGCGTCCGCGAGATCCACGCGGGGCTGCACGAGTCCCTCGAGCGCGCGAAGGGCGAGATGGCCGCGAAGCGCGTGGAGATCGAGCTCGCTTCCCTGATCAACGACATCCAGATCGCGAAGAGCCAGAACCTGGACGCCCGCGAGGCGGAGTCCTACCTCACCAAGATCGAAGCGGCGATCCAGCGGAAGAACTACCGGCAGATGGAGGACTACCTCCGGCGGGCGAAGGAGAGCCTCGCGCGGCAGCGCCGGCACACTGTCCTGTCGCGGGCGAAGGAGGACCTGTCCCGCCTCCAGGAGACCGTCGCGGAGGCCAAGGAGGTCCACGCGGACCTGGGGGACGTGGAGGTCCTGCTCGGCAAGGCCGAGGAGGCCCTGAGGACGGAGGACCTCAAGGGCATCGAACCCCTCATCGACCGGGCGGAAGCGACGGCCAAGGCGCGCGTCGAGCAGATCCTGAAGGACCGATACCCGCGGCTCTTCCTCGAGGCGAGCCACGCCGGCCTGCAGGCGAACCGGTGGAACCGGATCGAGCTCGAGATCGAAAACAAGGGCGACTGGCCCGCGAAGAACGTCATCCCCATGGTCAACGGCCCCGGGGACGTCCACGGACTGCACAGCGTCGAGAAGATCGACCCCAACGAGAAGGTCTACCTCGAGTTCGGGCTCCAGCCCTCGGAGCCCGGCACGATGGACCTCGACTTCGAAGTCCACTACACCCGACCCCTTGACGACGCGAAGCACCAGGTCACCGATTCCAAGGTCGTCCGCGTGGAGGCGGAAGGCGGCTACTCGGTCGAGGACGCGGTGCTCTTCCACACCGACGGCACGCTGATCTGCCACGAGACCCGGTCGTACCTCCCGCCCGAAGAGGCGGACAAGGCGACGGCCCTGGAGGCCCAGGCGAAGGCGCTCGTGACGAAGGCCTACGCCGACCCCGAGGCCCGCGGGGTCCAGCGCGCGCAGATGGGCGAGCGGAGCCTGTTCGCGACCCGGGGCCCGCAGGTGCTCCTCGTCCTATCGCTCCGCGGCCGCGAGCCCGAGACGCTCTCTCTGTACGTGATCCAGGTCCTCAAGGAAATCCACGACCGCTACGGGCTCCGGCTCGAGCACTGGAGCGGGGACCCGAGCCTGCTTGCGGGGGTCGAGGAACTCGTGCGGGAGCTCCTCTTCGCCACCGACGTCGAGGGCGTTTCCCTCGGGCCCCTCGAGGACTCGCCCGTGAGCAAGATCGGGATGCTCCTGGACCGCGGGCTCCTCGGCGGCAAGGAGGGCGACTTCCTCGCGCAGGCCCGCGCCGCGATCGAGGCGAGCGGCTACGACGCGGGCACGAAATTGCTCCAGAAGGTCATCGATGCGACGGTGGGTCCCGTGGAGGAAATCCAGTCCCAAATCCAGCGCGAGGTCGAGAGCGCGAAGGAGACCGGCACGCTCCAGCTGACGGACGACCAGGTTGCGGCGTTCGTCGATATCCTGCGCCGCACCCTGGAGGCCACGTTCCAGGCGAAGCAGCGCGCAGGCATCGAGCGCTACTGGCCCGTGTCGCGCCTCGCGATCAAGGCGGACGACCCGCTTGTGTACGACGCGGTCAGCGCCTTCCGCAAGATCATCGTCTCCCAGAGCGGCGCGAAGGAGCTCGACATCATCTCCCCGACCGACACGTGGCGGGGCATGAAGATCGACATCGACGTCCACATGGACTCCGTGTCCGCGGCGTACAAGCTGTGGGCCAAGAAGATCGAGATCCTCCTCCGGAGCCAGGACGCCTGGAAGATCAAGGCGGGCCTGGAGAAGGGCGAGTACTCCGTCGGGATCGAGGGGCAGAAGGTGCGGATCGACCCGAGCATGGTCTCCTTCGTCGAGAGCGTCCCCGAGCATGTCGTCGAGGAGCCCTTCCAGGGCGGCATCGTGTACCTCGACACGCGGATGAACAACGACCTGCTCGCCGAGGGCTACGCCCGCGAGATCGTGAGCATCGTGAAGGACTCCCGCAAGGAGATGGAGCTGGACGAGGAGTCCGTCGTGGAGCTCGATGTCGTGGCGAGGGCGGACCTGCGGAACATGCTCAAGCCGTGGCGGGACATGATCCTGCGCGAGGCGAACGCCCTGGAGGTCCGGTTCACGTCCCAGGCGCCCCAGGACGCCTACGTCGTGGAGGCGGTCCTCGGGAAGGACACGCTCTACCTGGGCATCCGCCCGGCCCAGATGTAGAGGGCAAGGGCTTTAGCCGCGCCCGCCATTCGAGCGCCCGCATGGGGGTCGTCCTCTCGGACATCGTGTCGCCGGAGGCCCGCACCCTCGAGGACTTCTCCGGCAAGATCCTCGCGATCGACGCGTTCAACACGCTCTACCAGTTCCTCGCGATTATCCGGCAGCCGGACGGGACGCCCCTCATGGACCGGGAGGGCCGCGTGACGTCCCATCTCAGCGGCCTCATCTACCGCCTCTCGAACTTCGTGGCCGCGGGCATCCGGCCCGTGTTCGTGTTCGATGGCGAGCCGCCGCGGCTCAAGGCGCGCACGATCCGCGAGCGGGTCGAGGTCAAGGTTCGGGCGGAGCGTCAGTGGAAGGAGGCCGTGGAGATCGGCGACCTCGCGACCGCGCGGACGAAGGCGATGCAGACCTCGCGGCTCACGCACGAGATGGTCGGGCAGTCCCAGCGGCTCCTGGGGCTCCTCGGCATCCCCGTCGTGCAGGCGCCGAGCGAGGGCGAGGCCCAGGCGTCCGCGATGGCCCGCGCGGGGACCGCGTACGCCGCGGCGTCCCAGGACTACGACTCCCTCCTCTTCGGCTCGCCGCGGCTTGTGAAGAACTTGGCGATCACCGGTCGCCGGAAGCTGCCGCGGAAGGAGGTCTACGTGGACGTGGTCCCGGAGGAGATCGGCCTCGAGGCCACGCTCGCTTCCCTCGGGGTGACGCGCGAGCAGCTCGTGGACATGGCCCTCCTCATCGGCACGGACTTCAACGAGGGCGTGAAGGGCATCGGCCCGAAGAAGGCCCTCGCCCTGATCAAAAAGCACGGCTCCCTGGAGCCCGCGCTCGCGGAGCTCCATGTGGACATCGAGTCCAAGGACGAGGTGCGGAGGATCTTCCTCGAGCCGCGCGTCCTCGCGGACGTGGCGGTCGAGTTCCGCGACCCCGACACGGACGGCGTGCGGGCGATGCTCTGCGACGAGTTCGCGTTCTCGCGAGACCGGATCGACCAGGCCCTGGCGAAGTTCACCGCGGCCCGGGGCGCGCAGAAGCAGAAGTCCCTGGACGGGTGGTTCGGCTAGCGGCCGTCCGCGGCGAGCCGGACGACCTCGAGGTTCTCCGGCTTGTTCAGGATCTCCAGGGCGAGCCGCTCCGCCTCCTTCGCGGTGCCGCGGCGATACCGCCGCTCGAGAATCTCCGTGCGTTCCTCGCAGCCCTCGCCGAGGACGGCGGCATCCTGGTCCACGTAGGCCGCGCTGGGATCGATGGAGAACAGGCGGCCGTCCCCGTCCAGCGTGCTGGCCAGGAGGAGCCCGGCTCCAAGCGGGCGCTTCGTCCGATCCACCGAGTGCTCCCAGTACAGGCGCACGACCTGGTCCAGCGCCTCCTGCGTGGTCTTGGGCTTGGATTCCTGCAGTCTTAGGAACGCCATGTGGGCATCGGCGACGAGCCCGGACGCCAAGAGAGCGAGGCGGTCGCCGACCCTGCGAATCTTCGAGGGGCCGCGGACGAGCTTCCCTCCGACCTTGGCTGCGGATGCGACGGGGGCCGCCGCGAGGAGCACGCCGCCGTCGAACACAATCCCGATTCCCGGCAAGCCCCGCAGGGCCGCCTCCCGGGCGTACTCGAGCTGATACACCCGCCCGTCGGGAGCGAAGCACGTCTCCAGGTCGAAGCCTTGCGCCATGGGGCCCGCCTGACCAGCGAAGTTCACGAGGGCCGCGCGCACGAGCTCCGCCTTGTTCGCGAACGGACCCGTCCGCACGAGCGACCCCAGGTACCGGTCAATCTCCTCGGAGAGCGCGACGCGCACTTCTGTCATACGTCATTCCTCCGTGATATCGTATTCATGGCGTAGTTATAGTGTATTATACAGTATTTCAGCCTTCCGGTCCGGGCCCCGAGGCCGGCGGATTTCGTTTCCGCGATTTGCGGCCGAAAGCCTTTAGGGGGCACCCCCTTTCCACACGGGAATGGCCCTGGGACTGCTGGACGCGGCCCTCCTGAGCACGGGCATCTGCGGGGTCCTGTGCGCCCTCGCCTACTACAAGGACGTGCTGACGCTCGACGGCACCCTCGCCGCGTTCGTCGTCGGCCTGGTCATCGGCATCCTCGGCGACGTGACGTGGCTCCTGCTCCTCCTGTTCTTCCTCCTCTCCAGCTTCGCGGCCACCCGCTACCGGTTCGCCCTCAAGGAAGCCATGGGCGTCCAGGAGGGGAAGAAGGGCGAGCGCCGCGCGTCGAACGTCCTCGCGAACGGGGTCGCCCCCATGGCCGCCGCGGTCCTCTCCTTCGCCAGCCCGGCCCTGCCCTCCGGATGGTTCCCGCGCGACGCGGCCGGCATCGTGTTCCTCGCCGGGCTCGCGGTCGCGGGCTCCGATACCCTCGCCAGCGAGATCGGCGTGCTCTCCCCGAACCCCGTGCTCATCACGACGTTCCAGCGCGTGACCCCCGGCACGGACGGCGGGATCTCCCTCCTCGGCGAGGCGTGCGCCGTCCTGGCCGCGGTCTACACGGCCCTCTTCGGCTGGCTCGTGCTCGGGACCCTCGCGCGCGCCTACGGGCTGGACCCGACGATGCCCGTGGACGGCGTGTTCCTCGTCATCCCGGCCGTCATCGGCTTCGTCGGTTGCCAGATCGACAGCGTGATCGGCGCGACGCTCGAGCGCCGCGGCCTCGTGAACAAGAAGACGACGAACTTGATCGCGACGTGCACCGGGGCGATCCTCGCCTACCTGATTCTCGTGGCGTGGGTCCCGGGGCTCACGCTCTGACCGCCCGGCGGACCAGGTCGGCGCCCTCCGCGGCGAGGGCCCTCGCCCGCTCCGGCGTCTTCGCCTCCGCGTAGACGCGGAAGAGGGGCTCCGTCCCGGAGGGCCGGACGAGGACCCAGCCGTCGGGCTCGTAGATCTTGACGCCGTCGATCGTCTCGACCTTGCGGTCCTTCACGAGCCCGACGAGCGCCTCGAGGGTCGCCTCCCGTCGGTCGACCGGGACCTCCACGGCCTGCTTCTGCAGGCTGTACTGCGGCAGCGACGCCGCGAGCTTCGACAGCGGCCGGTCCGCCTTCGCGACCACCTCAAGCATCTTCGCCAGGGTCATGCCCCCGTCGCGGCAGAACTGGTGCGCGGGGAAGATGATCCCGCCGTTCTCCTCGCCGCCGAAGGCGGCGCCCTGGGCGAGCATCGTCCGCGCGACGATGGGCGAGCCCACCCGGGTCCGCACGAGGTGGCCCCCGGCCTCGCGGACCACGTCCTCGAGGACGCTCGACGTGCTGACCGGCGTCACGACGAGGCCACCATGGGCCGCGAGCTCGGACCGGGCCAAGAGGGCGAGGCTCTTGTCCCCGTACAGGAAGGCACCCGTCTCGTCCACGAAGATCGCGCGGTCGGCGTCCCCGTCGTGGGCCACGCCGAGGTCGGCCTTCGCCTCGACGACCATCCGCATCAGATTCTCGAGGTGCTCCACGGTGGGCTCGGGAAGGCGGCCGGGGAACGCGCCGTCCGGCTGCCCGTTGATCGTGAGGACGCGGCACCCGAGGGCCCGCAGCAGGTACGGCGTCGTCACGCACCCCGCGCCGTTCGCCGGATCCGCGACGACGGTGAGCTTGCGCTTCCGGATCGCCTCGAGGTCCACGTGGGCGAGGATCCCTCGCAGGTACGCATCCGCCGCGCCCGGGTCCGAGCGGAGGTCGCCGACGCCCGACCAGTCCGCCGCGCGGTAGCGCTCCTCGAAGTAGATGGTCTCGATGGCCTCCTCTTCCTCCCGGGCCATCTCCATGCCCTGGGCGTCGAGGGCCTTGATGCCGTTGAACTCCCGCGGATTGTGGGAGGCCGTGATCACGACGCCGCCCTTGAGGCCCGGGTGCGTGTGGACGTAGTACTGCGCGCACGGGGTCGGGACCATGCCCAGGTCGATGACCTCGAGGCCCGAGGACATGAGGCCCGCGGCCACCGCCCGCGCGAGCATGGGCCCGGAGAGCCGCGGGTCCCGGGCCAGGGCGACCGTGCCGCTGCCGAAGTGCGTGCCGATCGCGCGGCCCACACGCACGGCGAGGTCGGCGGTCATGTCCTGGCCCACCACGCCGCGGATGCCGTTCGTCCCGAAGAGCCGGGTCATGCGTCCACCTTCGCGCCGACGTGCTTCGTGTGCGGGGGCACCTGCACCCCGTCCCCGACGATGCTGTTCCGGAGGACCGCGCCCTCCCCGACCGCGGCGCCCTCGCCGATGATGGAGGACTCGATCTCGACCTTGTCGTCCACGCTCGCGCCGTCGAACAGCGTCGCGTTGCGGATCACGCACCGCCCGACCTTGCACCCGCGGCCCAGGACGACGTGGGGCCCGAGGCGCGCCTCGACGAAGCAGCCGTCGGCCACGAGCACGGGCGGGAGGACGTCCCACGCAATCTCCGCCCCCTTCGCGATGCCGCCGCCGTCCCGGTCGAGCAGGAGGCGCTGGGATTCCAGGTACGAGGACAGGGTGCCCGCGTCGGACCAGGGGCCCGCCTCGCGGAACGCGAAGAGTCCGGGCGGAATGAGCCGCGGGAACACCTCCCGCTCCAGGGACACCGCGCGGCCCTCGTCGATGAAGTCGAACACCTCCGGCTCGAACACGTAGCGCCCCGCGTTGATGAGGCTGCTGGGCGCCTCGGTCTCCTGGGGCTTCTCGACGAAGCGCGTGATGCGGTCGCCGTCGAGCGCGACGACGCCGAAGGCCGTGGGGTCCTCCACCGGCGTGACCGCGATCGTCCCGACGCCGCGGGACTTGCGGTGGAACTTCACGAGGGCCGCGAAGTCGATGGTGTCGACCACGTCGCCGTTGGCCACGGCGAAGGTCCCGCTCACGTGCTCCTCCACGTTCTTGATCGCGCCGCCCGTGCCAAGGGGCTCCGGCTCGTTCACGACGACGACCTCGACATCCGTGTCGAGGGCCTCGAAGAAGTCCCGCACGCGCTCGTACAGGTAGTTCACCGCGAGGATGACGCGGTCGCAGTCCGGAGGCAGACGGTCGAGGACATGCAGGACCTGCGGGCGGTTCAGGAGAGGGATGAGGGCCTTCGGGCGCCGCAGGGTCAGCGGGCGGAGGCGCGTGCCGAATCCGCCGGCGATGACAACGAGCTCCACGGCCGCGCGGATGCCGCGGCCCGGATATCTATTTTCTCCCCGCGCGGACTATTTCGGGACGATCGTGACGACGTTGTTGCCGCGGAGGACGACCGTGCCGACGCGGCGCACGTTGTCCTCCTTGGTCTCCTCCGTGTCCTCGAGGACCATGTTCATGTAGTCGTCGTAGCCGACGAGCTTGCCCTCGAGCAGGCGGTTGTCCTTGAGGAGGAGCTGGACGCGCTTGTTGATGGATTTTTCTAGAACGTTGAGAGGCATCACCATGAAAGGACGTTCCCCCTTCTGGGGCGGCGGAAGAGAGTGGCCCGTCTTAAACCTTTTCTTCAGGAGAGAGGCCTTCGGAGTCCTGCATCGAGGACGAGCGGCCCGGACCAACCTATTTATCGCGTGGCGCCCGTTCTCCCCCCGGGATGCCATGGAGCGGGTGAAAGTCGGGGAGGTCTTCCATTACTTCGGGAAGATCGGGGTCGCGGCCATTCGCCTGACGGACGGCCCGCTGGCGGTCGGCGACACGATCCAGGTGCAGGGACCGTCCACGAACCTCACGCAAACGGTCGAGGCGATGCAGATCGAGCATGCGGGCGTGGCCCGCGCGGAGCGCGGCCAGGAGGTCGGCGTGAAGCTGAAGGACCGCGCGCGGGAGAGGGACCTCGTCTACAAGATCCTCCCGGCCTGAGCCGACGAGGGCCGCGGCTGCGACGAGGTGGCGGGGGCCACCGCCACCTCCTCCTGAGGCATGGGCGAGCGTCTGCGACCGTATGTAGGGAACTTAGGGGGGACCCAAATGCCCCGAGCCGCGTCCCAGGGCGTTGGCGGACACCTGGGTGCGGGTCCTCATCGTCGTGGCCGGCATGGCGACGGC
>JAJYKG010000091.1 GCA_021788795.1 Thermoplasmata archaeon
TGGACACCGCGTCCACGCACGCGATCACGTGGAGCGTCTGGCCCATCGGGATCCTGGGGATCTTCATGGTGGGCTTCCCCCTGCTCAACCTGGTCGAGGAGCGGTCGGCCGGGGCGCGGCGGTGAGGCGGCCGTCCGTACGGCCTGCGGCTTGAAGTATCCCCGGGGGGCGTGGGCGCGCCATGGAGCCCGCTCCCCGCGCGTCCGAGTCGTGGGTCTGGATTCTGGTCGCGGTCTTCGTCCTCCTCCTCGTGGTGCCCGGGATGCTCATGTTCGGATGGGGCACGGGGATGATGGGCGGGGGCACCTCCGTCGGCGAGTGGTGGATGCTCGGCCCCGGCCTCTTGGTCGTCGGGGTGGTCGCCGTCCTCGCGGTCCTCCTGCTGGCCCCGCGGAGCGCGGAGGCCGGCCCGCAGCCCACCCCACCGGGCGGCGTCGCCCCTCCGCCCGCGCCGAGGGCCCCGGCCCAGATCCTGGACGCGCGGTACGCCCGCGGCGGGATCCCCCGCGAGGCGTACCTGCGGATGCGGCAGGACCTCGAGTCCCGCCGTCCGTGAGCCCGCGCCGGCGCCGGGGACGCAAAAGGGGATAGCCCGCCGCCGTCTCCCGGGCCCGATGGCGGGCGGGCTCGACCCGAAGGTGTTCACGTCGCGGCTGCAGGAAGGGGCGGCCCACGAGCGGCGCCTCGAGTGGTCCGTGGCCGCGGACCTGTACGGCGAGATCGTCGCCGACCTCGCCGCCGTCGAGGCGGGGGATGCGAAGGGGCGCCGCCTGCGCGCCCTCGCCCTCCTGCGCCGCGCGAACGCGCTCATGGAATTGGCCCAGTGGGATGAGGCGCGGGGGGCGCTGGACGACGCCCTCAACGACGCGAAGGCGTGCGGCGACCCCGCGGTCGTGGCGGAGGCCCTCCTCGCCGCGGGCGTCTACGCGACGGACCGCGGCGACTTCCCGCGGGCGGAGGCGTTCCTCATGGACGCCCTCGAACGGTTCCACCGCGACGACGGCCGGCCGTCCCTCCAGGGGCGCGGCTGGGCGTTCCTCAACCTCGCCTCCCTGTACGGGAAGACGGGCCGCCTCGACCTCGCCTTCGTCACGTTCACGAAGGCCCAGGACGTGCTCGGCGCGGCGGAGGACTGGGCCGGCGTGGCCGCGGCGTGGGAGGCCCAGGCGCAGCTGCGCCGCGCGATCGACGACGAGGACCGGTGGCGCGAGGACCTCGCCGAGGCGATCGTCTTCTACGACCGCGCGGGGATGGCGGAGAAGGCGGACCGCCTGCGCAAGCGGCTGGGCCGGAAGCTCGTGTAGACGGGCGGGCGGTCAGTCTTTCCACGGGGTCCATGCGCCGTCCACGGCCTCGACCGTGAACCGGATGCCCATCCGCCGCAGGAGGTTCTTGGCCCGCTCGGACTCCTTCGACACGGGGCCCTCGATTGTCCGGGCGCGGACGTCGAACGCGGCGCCGCGCACCCGGAACCGCACGCCCTCGGACTCGAATTCCGCGGGAACCTCCCACGCGCGGAAGAGTTCTCGGATCCGCCGGCGGACGTCCTCGTCGCTGGGACGGGGCGGGTAGCCCTCCCGGACGACCTTCGCGGGCACCCCGACCGCGAGGCAATGCGGGGGGAGGTTCGTCGTGACGAGGCTCCCCACGCCCACGACGACGTCGTCCCCGATCGTCACGCCCGGATTCACGGTCGCCGAGGGCAGCCAGACGCGGCTGCCCAGGGTGATCGGAGCGAACTGAACCGGGAAGCCCTCCGCGAGGGAGAGGTACGCGCCGTGGGTGTAGAGGTTCGTGAACCGGCCCATCCCGACCTCGTCCCCGATCGTCACGGGCATCGCGGTGTTGATCATCGAATAGCTGCCCAGGTGGACCCAGTGGCCCGCTTGGAGGGAGGAGGTCTTCTCGAAGCAGCTCCCGCCGCCGATCTCCGCGTGGTGGTTCGTGTAGAACTCGCGGCCGAGACGGATTCGCCGCCCCGCGAGGATCGTCCCGTCGCCGATGATGGAGTGCTTGCCCAGGATGAGCTCCTCGGTCACGTGGAGGTCGACGTCCCGTCCGATCTGGGCGCCGTCGGCCAGGACGATCCGCCCGCCGCGGATGCGCGTCCCGTCCCCGATCGTCACGCCCGTGCCCACGACGAGGTCGTCCGCCTCACTGGAATAGCTCACGGCCGAGCCTCCGCACCTCGCGGACGACCTCGAAGGCTTCCGCATAGGGCGCCTCCATCGCGTTCCCCCGCACGGCGGCCAGGTGCCGGGCGTATTCCGGCGTCGCGCAGTTGTTGTCTTTCTCGTGCTGGGACTCGAAGCAAGCCAGAGCGCGGAGCTTACGGTCCAGCTGGGCCTCGTTGAGCTCCACGAAAAGGTCCAGCCGAGCGGCGCCGGCCACGTTCCACGGCATGTCGAATCCGTAGATCGAGCTGTACTTGCGGAAGGCACGGAGGGCTTCGGTCGCAACCGTAGCGTGGTCCTGGTGGATGTCCGCGGCCGAAGGGGTGAACACGACATCTGGGGTGTGCGCTTTGCGCCGGTCCACGAGGAGCTGGAGAATCTCCTGTCGCCTCGAGGGGAACTGGTGGTTGGGGAATTCGTGGAACTCGAGATTCTCGGACGGGATCGAGAGCTTCGCTGAGGCCTTTCGGACCTCGTCGAACACCGTCCCGGGTGGGTAACCGGGCGGGAGCGCGTCGTCGGCGGGACAGAACGAAATGAGGAAGATTTCAGCTCCAGCCTCAGCGAGCCGCGCCATCGTGCCACCGGCCGCGATGTGGGCGTCGTCCCCGTGGGGAGCCAGGAAGAGCGCTTGCATCAGCCCTGACCGAGCCCGGGAATCGACGTCTTCCCATAAAGCCCGCGGGGTCGCGGGGCGCCGGCGTCGGTAGGGCGGCCGGATATGTACTGGGGGTGCGAAAGGTTCTCATCCCCTCGGTCGGCTCCGCCGGCTCATGGAAGACGCCACGTACTTCGCGAACGTCCTCCGCTCGCGCGAGTGCTCCGTGTGCGGGACGGACCGCAAGGCGTCCGCGGTCCTCGCGGACCCGCGCTGCACGGTCTGCGGCACCACCCTCGACGACGGGCACGCCCTCCTGGCGATCGCCCAAGGCGCGGCGAAGGCGGCGTGCTCCATGGCCTGCCTCGAGGTCGTCCTGAACGAGGGCCTCGCCGGGGGCGACTCCTGCCCCGCCTGCGGCACGCCATGGTCCGCCGCGGCCCCGCATCCGCGGACGTGCCGCACCTGCGCCAAGGACCTGTCCTTCGACGACGGCTACGTCGGCGTGTGGCAGGGAGGCCGCCTGCAGACCTTCTGCGGCGTGCCCTGCCTCGAGATGCACGAGGACCGCGTGAACCCGTTCTGCGGGTAGCCCGGCGGAAGGCCACCCCACGGTTCAAATGGGTCCGCCGTCTTCGGAGGGAACGATCCGATGTCCGCACCGTCCCCGGCCTACACGGGCGACCCCGTCCTCAACATCCAGAACCTCTGGAAGCGGTACGACGGCATGGCGGCGCTCCAGGGGCTCTTCCTCGCCTCCTACGCCGGCGAGATCTTCGGGCTCATCGGTCCGAACGGCGCCGGCAAGACGACGACGATCAAGATCCTCGTCGGCCTGCTGCGTCCGGACGCAGGCGAGGTCCGACTCCTGGGGGAGAACATCCTCCGGGACCCGGTCGCCTACAAGTCGAAGCTCGGGTACATGCCCGAGGCCCCCACGCTGCCCGAGTACCTCACGCCGACGGAGTTCCTCGGCTACGTCGCGCGCGTGCGCAACCTGCCGCGGGACCGGATCGGGCCGCGGAGCGCGGAGCTCCTGCGGCGCTACGACCTCTCCTCCAAGGCGGACGAGACGATCGCCTCCCTGTCCAAGGGGATGAAGGCCAAGGTCGCCTTCGCCGCCGCGACGATCCACGACCCTTCCTTCCTGATCCTGGACGAGCCCCTCATCGGGATCGACCCGGCCGGGCAGCACCTGATCAAGGAGGAGCTCGGGGAGATGGCGAGGCAGGGCAAGACGGTCCTCGTGTCGACCCACCAGCTCGACACCGCGGAGCGGCTGTGCAGCCGCGTCGCGATCATCCACCACGGGCGGAACGTGGCCACGGGCGACCTCGCGTCCCTGCGGGGCCAGGCCCACGCCGGGGAACAGCAGAGCCTCGAGGAGATCTTCCTCAAGCTCACGGAGGAGGCCCAGCTCCCCGAGCCCGAGCCCCCGCGGCGCCGGGGCTTCCTCTCCCGCCGGAGGTAGGATGTCCCGCGTCCCGACGCTCCTCCTGTACAAGATCCGGTTCTTCTTCGGGCCGGCCCTCCGCGGCCGGTTCGGGCCGCTGGCGTACATCGGCCTCATCCTCGTCTTCGTCCCCTCGGGGTTCGCGCTCGGCGTGGCCCTCGGCCAGGACGTCGCGGGGAAGACCGCCGCGCAGGCCGTCGTCACCCTGAGCGCGCCCCTCAGCGCCTTCCTCGCGCTCGGCTTCCTGTACGCCGTCTTCTCGGGCGTCACGGCCCACGTCTCCGAGTTCGACTTCTTCATGACCGCGGACGTGCGGCCCCGGGAGTACCTCCTCGCGGACCTCGTCTTCCAGTTCTTCACCCTGTTCGGCGCGGGCGGCCTCGCGGTCATCGTGGCGGCGTTCGGGATGGTGTCCACCCTCGGACGGCCCCTGGAGACCGTGGCGCCCCTCCTGCTCTGCCTCTTCGCCTTCGCCCTCCTCATGCTCATGATCATCCAGATCGTCGTCACGCTGGGCATCCGCTACCCGAAGGCCCACGTACGCGCCGCGTCGGTCGTCCTGTTCTTCCTGTCTCTCCTGCCCGCGGCGGTCCTCGCCTTCCCGTCCTTCCCGCTGCACTTCCAGGACGTCCCCATCCCCCCGGTCGCCTTCGGCACCCTCGGGTACGAGGTCCTCATGGGCCGGCCGCTCGACCCGACGAGCCTGGCGGTGGCCGCGGTCACCTTCGCCGCCATCGTCGGGCTGTGGGTCGCCCTCTCGGACACGTACATCTTCCACGGGATCCACCCGAGCCTCTCCGCGGGCTTCGGCCAGGTGGACATGGCCGCGCGCATGGCCCAGCAGCGGCGGATGACCGCGGGCTTCGGGAAGTTCACGACGGGCATCACGGTCCGCACGGACCGCGGCACGGACACGGGGTACATGACCCGCTACCACCTCCTGCGCATCGTGCGGGACGGGAGCATCGTGTTCATCGGCCTCTTCGCGCTCATCTCCCTCCTGCCCGTGCGGTTCACGAGCGGCGTGGAGGCCTCGGCGCAGTCGATGTCCATCTCCTACATCGCGACGCAGATGCTCACCTTCCTCGTCGCGATCCTCGCCCTGAACTGGTCGTACTACGAGCGGGAGAACCTGTGGATCGTGATCACGGCCGCGGCCTCGCCGGGGGCGTACTTCCGTGGGCTCCTGATGAGCTTCACGACGATCGGCCTGGTCATCGCCGCCCTCTTCACCGCGTTCGTCCTCGGGACCAGCCCCTCGGTCTCGGTCGCGGACCTCGCGGTCCCCGTCGCCGCGTCCGTGGCCGCCGCCTTGGCGTCCACGGCCCTCCTCACGCGCCTCAAGGTCCAGCCCTCCGCCTTCTCCTTCGCCATGCTGGCCGTCCTCCTGGGCGCGGTCGTCGCCGGCTACATGGGCGGCTTCGCGGCGCAGGCCGTCCTCGTCGCGGGCGCGCTCGCCCTCGGCCTGGGCGCGGCCGCCCAGGCGCTCCTGCTCCTGGCCTATTGCCTCGGCCTCGGCGCGCTGGGCCTGTGGTGGGTGTCGCGGCTCGCCGCGGGCTTCCGGCTGTGATCAGAGCTTGCCCGCGCGGAAGTCGTCGATGACGTCCGCGTAGGCCTGGACGAAGTACCGCGCCGCGTCCCGCAGGCCTGCCCGGCCGGTCCGGGTGAGGCGGTACACCTTCGTGTGGCCCTTGCCCTCGGGGCGGATCAGGCCCTCCTCCTGGAGGGACTTGAGGGCGGGGTAGATCGTCCCCGGGGTGGGCCGCTCGAAGCGGCGCCTCGTGAGCTCCCCGGCGATCTCGGACCCGTACATGGGCTTCTTCCCGAGGAGGTAGAGGATGGAGAAGCTGAGGTAGCCCCGCATGTCGCAGCACTCGGGGGGCGGGCAGCACCCGGCCACGGGGAGTTCCGTGGGGGCGGCATCGGGCCCGTGCGGGATAAACCTATTGGGCATCCGATTATTGGACACACGATATTATTTTATAGCGGCGGTGCCATGCACTATTGGGCGTCCAATACGCCCGGGGGAACGACCATGTTCGGTGCGGTCGAGGCGTACGCGAGGGCGAGGGTGCGGGAGTGGCAGTACGAGGCGAACTGCCGAGGCGAAGTGCGCCAGTGGTGCCGCCTCGAGCGCAGCGCGGAGATGCGGCATGGATGAGCTCGAGGTCCGTCGGAGCGTGCGGGACCGGTACGGCCGGCCGGGGAGTGGATGCGGCGGGTCCTCGGATTCCTCCTGCTGCGGTCACGAGCCCGCGTCGGCCGATTCCGCGGGGCGGGCGGATGCGGCGGACATCCTGCGCCTCGGCGTCGGCGAGCCCCTGGAACGTCTCGCGCCGCGAGAGGGCGAGACGGTCCTGGATCTGGGCAGCGGGCCCGGTCGGGATGTGCTCGTCGCCGCGGAGCGCGTCGGGCCGCGGGGCCGCGCGATCGGGGTCGATGCGACGCCGGAGATGGTCTTCCGCGCCCGCGAGGCGGCGCGGTCGCTGGGACGGACGAGCGCCGAGTTCCGCCTCGGGGAGATTGAGCACCTGCCCGTGGCGTCGGGGAGCGTGGACGGTGTCACCTCCGACTGCGTTGTCAACCTCTCCCCGGATAAGGCGCAGGTCTTCCGCGAGGCTTTCCGCGTCCTTCGGCCCGGCGGCCGGTTCGTCCTCTCCGACGTCGTCGCGGACCCGGGACGGACCGGGGAGCTGCGGCACGACGCGGAGGGCTGGGCGGCGTGCGAGGCCGGCGCGGTAACGCTGGCCGAGTACGAGGCCCTCCTGCGGGGCGCGGGGTTCGTCGACGTCCATAGCGAGGTCCTGGGGACGTCCCGGGAAGGACTCCTGTCCCGCGCCCTCGTCACCGCGGCGAAACCGGTCCCTCCCTGAGGCGTCCGAGCACCGGTCCCGGGAAAACCGGCAACACCCTCAAATAGCACCCCACCGTCGGGAGGGTTCGCCCACCTGGAGGTACTCTCACGGCCGCGGAGGCGCAGCCCGACAACGGGACCAACGGCTCGGTCCCCGGGGACGACCGCATCGTCGTCGCCCGCAAGCTCACGAAGACCTACGACACCGGCGAGGTCGAAGTCCGCGCCCTGCGCGGCGTCGACCTGGATGTCCGGCGGGGCGAGATGGTCGCGGTCATGGGGCCGTCCGGCTGCGGCAAGACCACCCTCCTCAACTGCCTCTCGAGCATCGACGAGTTCTCCGGCGGCGAGGTGTGGATCTCGGGCCAGCGCATCTCGAAGATGAACGACAACCAGAAGACGGACTTCCGCGCGCTCAAGATGGGTTTCATCTTCCAGAACTACAACCTGCTTCCCGTGCTGAGGTGCGTCGAGAACGTGGAGCTGCCCCTCCTCGTCCGCGGCGAGAACCCGAAGGTCGCGCGCCAGAGGGCTCTGGACGTGCTCGAGGCCGTCGGCCTGCACGACGAGGCGATGAAGAAGCCCGCGGAGCTCAGCGGTGGCCAGCAGCAGCGCGTCTCCATCGCCCGGGCCCTCGTCAACGACCCGGACATCGTCTTCGGGGACGAGCCCACGGGGAACCTGGACTCCGAGACGACCCGCGAGGTCATCGACTTGATGAAGCGGTTGCACAAGGAGAAGCACCTCACGTTCATCATCGTGACCCACGACTCGACCGTCGGCAACTCGACGGAACGCGTCCTCGTGATGCGCAACGGCCAGATCCTGAAGTCCTTCAAGCCCGCAGGCATGTGAGACCGTGGCCGTCGACCAGGGCGTCGCGCTGATGGGCCTCGTGGTCCTCGTGGTCCTCGTCCTCCTCGTCTGGACGGGCCGCAAGCGCTTCCCGCTCCGGATCGGCATGGGCAACTTCTTCCGGCGGAAGACGCAGGTCGCGATCGTCGTCGCGGGTCTGCTCATCGGCACCGCGATCATCAGCTCGTCCTACGTCATCCAGTCGACCTTCAACTTCACGATCAAGAGCACGGTGTTCCACCAGCTCGACTACATCGACGAGACGATCACGGCGCCCAAC
>JAJYKG010000092.1 GCA_021788795.1 Thermoplasmata archaeon
CGATCCGCTGCACGTCCCGGCCGGCCAGGTCGCGGAGCCGCTCCAGGCCGACGGCGAGCTGCGCGCCGCGCTCGTCCGAGGCGAGCTCGTGGATCTCGTCGACGACGACCCAGCGGACGGAGCGGATCTGGTCCCGGAGCTTGCGGCCCGTGAACAGGATCTGGAACGTCTCCGGCGTCGTGATGAGCACGTCGGGCGGGTCGCGGGTGATGCGGGCCCGCTCCTGGGCGCTCGTGTCCCCGTGCCGCACCGCGACGGACAGGCCGAGGCGCTCGGCGAAGAAGGTCATCCGGCGGAGCATGTCCCGGTTCAGGGCGCGGAGGGGGGTGATGTAGAGGCAGCTCACGGCCGGCGGCTTCTCCGAGAGGATCTTGTGCAGGATGGGGAGGAGGGCCGCCTCCGTCTTGCCGATGCCCGTCGGCGCGACGAGGAGGACGTTGGACCCCGCGAGGATCCGCGGGATGGCCTGGACCTGCGGCTCCGTGAAGGATTCGATGCCGAGCTCTTGGAGCGCGGCGAGGATCCGGGAGTCGAGTCCCAGGCCGTCCATCCCAGGTCCGAAGGGGGCCCGGACCAAAAAGGTGCGCGTCACGAAAAGTTATCACCAGGGATAATTATTACGACCATACTGATAAAAATTATCAGGGGGGATAACCGCCCCCCCGGGGGTCAAGACCCCGCCGTGTTTCGCCTTGTCAAGAGGTCGTAGCGTGGGTCGTCGCCCGTCCGTGCTCACCCGCTTCGTGGTGGCCAGCCTCCTGGCGGCCAGCCTGCTGGCCCCCCTCCTCCCCACCGCGACGGCGGCCCCGTACGGCAGCCACGTCTACCAGGCGAATCCGTACGTCGTGCTGGGCGCCCAGTTCTATCCGATCTACCGCGGCTCCACGGTGGCCCAGTCCTTCCTCGTCAACCAGACGTACGCCCTCGAGAACGTGACCCTCCGGGTGCTGAACCTGGGGAACGACCTCAACGCCCTTAACGTGTCGATCCACCCCGACGACCCCGCGACCCACCTCCCCGTAATGGGGAGCACGCTGGCCTCCCGCCAGCAGGTGACGGCCACCAACGCGACCCTGCCGTCGAACGTGAGCTGGTGGTTCAGCCCCACGCCGGTGCTGGAGGAGGGCCAGACGTACTGGATCGTGGCGCAGAACACGGCCCCGCAGTCGAACAGCGGGTATGAGTGGTTCTCGACGAACGGGACGACGTACCCCGAAGGCCAGGCATTCCTCGAATCCCCGACCTGGGCGGGCCTCCCCGTGGACATGTTCTTTATCACCTTCGGGCAGCAAGTCGACGCGAACCTCACCCCGGCGACCACCGCAAGCCGGAGCCAGGCCCAGCCGGGCGACTCGGTGACCTTCACGGTCGATCTGAACAACACGGGCGCGAGCGTGGCGTCGCGGGTCTGGGTCAACGACACCCTGTCCCCCGCCTTCACGAACGTGTCCCTTGGTTTCCCCGGCATCCATCCCCGGTCCGCCGCTGCCTTCCCGAACCTGGTCTTCCCGAACGTGACGAACGGACCGCACTCCTTCACGGTCACCGCGCAGGTCGCGGTCGGGACGCGTCCGGGCTCCGTCGCGACGAACGGGGTCTCGCTCGCATACACGAACGAGACCGGGATCGTCGTCCAGGCGGGGTCCGCCGCCGTTTCGGTCCGCATCGGGCTCGTGACCAAGGAGCTGTACCTCCGGGGGAGCTCGGCTTCCAACCTGCAACTCTCGACGACGGCCGGCACGACGGCGCAGACCCTCTCGCTCGGCCTGGGATCGACGCCCGTGAGCTTCTCGCTCGCCCCCGCGCTCGCACGGCCCTTCCAGGTGCTCGGTGCGACCGTCACGATCTGGGCGAAGTCGCAGCACGCCCCGCCCCAGAATTTCGTGCCGACCCTGAGCCTCCTGGACAACGGCACCTCGGTCGTCTCCATCTCCCCCTCGTTCACGGTGACGGCCACCGGGCTCCGGCCGTTCTCGTTCAGCTTCCCGATCACGAACTACACCTTCGGAACGGGCCACTTGGTCCGACTCCAGGTCACGAACCCCGGTGGGCCGACCGGCAGCTCGGACGCGCTCGTGCTCGGTTACAACAGCACGACCAACGACTCGCAGCTCGACGCGCTCACAGACACGTACGTCTCGGTCCAGGACCTGGCCCTGAGCAACCAGGAAGGCGTCACCGCGGACTGGTCCCCCCTGGACTCCCTCGACGTGCAGGCGAACGTCACCGATCCCTTCGGGGCCAGCCGAATCGCAGGGGCATGGGTCAACATCACGGATCCCGCGGGCCGCCTGGCCGCCTCCGGGGCCATGACCCCGGTCCTCGTGGACAACTCGAGCCTGCCGGCTTGGAAACGCTTCGCCTTCTCGCTCGCGGCCCCGCTCACCACGGGCACCTACCGCATCGTGGTCACGGCCATGGAGGACAACGGGGTGACGACCCTGGCGCAGGCTTTCGCGACGGTCACGGCGCCGGACCTGATCTTCGCCAGCGCCCCCTCGACGGACCGAGTCGGGATCGGGCAGACCTTCGCGGTCTTCCTGTACTACAACAACACGGGCACGGGGTCCGCCGGGCCGACGTGGATCAACGACACGCTCCCCGCGGGCCTCGCGTACGTGACGAGCGGCCTCCCCTACACCTCGGTGTCCGGCTCCACGTACACGTGGGCCCTGGCCAGCGTCGCGGTCGGAGCCAATGTCCTCGAGCTCGACCTCCGGGTCGCCTCGGCGTCCGTGGACTGGGTGCAGAACGTGGCCCACCTCGACTACCAGGACCACAGCGGGCACACGCTGGGGACGGCCTGGTCGAACGCGAGCGTCTTCCTGAACGGTCCGATCATCGCCCTCACCTTGACGAGCCTCCCGTCCACGACCGTCCATGGGAACGAGACGGTGACGTACACGGTCACCCTGGCGAACACGGGGGCCGCCGCGGGCGCCGCCTGGGTCAACCTCACGCTTCCCTCGGCGTTCGGCTATGCGGGAACGAACGCGACCGTCCTCGGGGGTGCGGTCACGGCCTCCCGTACGCTCGTCCAGGTCGCCTTCCTAGGCATGCCGGGCAACACGAGCTGGCAGTTCAGTCTCGTGGCCGTGGCGGGGCCGACGCTCGTCCGCAACGCGACGTACGTCCTGCGAGGCTCCGCAGTCTACGCGAGCTCGTCCGGAACTCTCATGCCGTACGACAACGACAGCCTTGGGCTCGTCGCGGCCTCCCCTTGGATCCCTAACGGAACGCTGACGTTCCTCACGGACCCGGCAATGCCCGGTAGCAACGTCACGGTGGTCGTGGCCTTCGTGAACCAGGGGAACGAGCCGGCGTCCCGGCTTTGGGTGAACGTCACGCTCGACCCGCTCCTCTCCATGAACAACGCGAGCCTGCCCTTCACAGATGTCTCCGGGACCACGGCGTTCGCCCTGACGGACGTCGCCGTGGGGCCCTTCTCGCTCTCCTTCAACGCCACGGTCAGCGCGGACGCGGCGGACCGGAGCACTCTGACCCTCGCGGGGACCCTCGAGGCAGAGGACGCCATCGGGAACTCCTTGCCTGCGGTGACCCTGGGGTCATCGAGCGTCCCAGTGGCCGCGGCCCGTCTCAGCCTCTCGGTGACGCCGCAGGCCCCGAGGTTCGAGGCGGGCATCCCCACCCCGCTGGGGATTCTCGTCGGCAACTCGGGCCACGACACCGCGGCGAACGTGTGGCTCAACCTCACCCTCCCCTTCGGTCTGAGCTACGTGAACGGCACCGCGTCCGTCGCGCCCTCCGCGTCCGGCTCCGTGTACACCTGGCACTGGATGGACGTGGCGCCCGGGACGATTTCGTTCGGAATCGAGCTGGAAGCCCGCGCGACGCTGACGAACGGGACCGCGGCCACCCTCGCCTTCACCCTGGCCTACCAGGACTCGGATTTGCGGCTGCGGCCGGGCCTCTCCCTGGACCTCCAGGCGACCGTCATCGCGCCGAGCATCGCCGTCTCCGTCACGGCGAACGCGGCACGCGTCGCTCCGGGAGCGATCCTCGTGTACACGGTCCACATGACGAACCTGGGGATGACGACCGCCGGCACGGTGTACCTGGTGGACTCCGTGGACTCGCGGCTCCAGGTGATCACGTATGCAGCGAGCGTCGCGGCGACGGAGGACAACGGGACCCTTGTCTGGACGTTCCCGGGACTGGCCCCCGGGGCGACCCTGACGGTCAACCTCACCGTGCAGGTCGCGGCGGGCGTAGCGGCCGGCACGATCATCCCCAACGTGTTCGAGGTCACCTACACGAACAGCGCGGGGGCCGTCCTGGGCCGCGTCCGCGCCACGCCGGTCATCGTCACGGTCGACGCGGACTACTCCGCCCTCCTGTGGGTCGGGATGGCCGCAGTGCTCGTCGCTCTCCTCGCGGCGGGCGTGCTGCGGTGGAAGAAGGTGGAGATCGAGGATGTCTTCCTCGTGTACCGCGACGGGGTCCTCATCTCCCACCTGTCCCGCACGCTCCTCCGGGAGAAGGACGAGGACGTCCTCAGCGGCATGCTGACCGCCGTGCAGGAGTTCGTCCGGGACGCGTTCCAGTACGGCGAGCACCGGGACCTGCACCAGCTCGACTTCGGCGACTACCGGATCCTCATCGAACGGGGGAAGTACGTCTTCCTCGCGGTCGTGTACTCGGGAAAGGAGTCCCTCGCGCTCCACAGGAAGATCCGGGCCGTCATCAGTCGCGTCGAGACCGAGTTCGGGACGGCCTTGGAGGCGTGGGACGGGGACATGGAGCGGGTCATGGGCGCGCGGGACCTCGTCCGCGACACGCTCCTCGGCTCCGCGAACCACAACCACGCCGCGAAGCCCACGCTCGAGAGCGAGTGAGGAAAGTGGGCCCGGCCGGAATTCCCGGCTCCGGGCGCGGCCGCACGGAGCCCTTTGAACCAGCGACCATCTGGTTATGAGCCAGACGCTCCACCAGACTAAGCTACGGGCCCTCCCGGGCACCAACGGCGGGTCGTTACTTAAGCGTTGACGCGGGCCGCCACCTTCCGGGAAACGGGCGGGGCCGCCCCGCCCGAAGGCCCGTCCAAGCCGCAAACGATATACCCGAGGGAGGGATGGGACCCCGCGGAAGGCGACGAGGGGTCTCCATGCGGGTCGACGTGCCCACGCTGCTGTACGTGATCTACATCCTGTTCTTCATCGGGCTGTTCTTCCTGGCGGGATTCCTGTTCGGCTTCCGTCTCGAGACGCTCGCCTTCATGACCTTCATCGTCCTCGTCGTCCTGATGATCGCCTACACGTCGAGGGTCATCCAGGAGCCCGAGCCGAAGTAGGCCGCAGGCGATGCGCCCGCGACCGCGCGCCTTCATATGACCTGGATGCCATCGGCTCCTCCGGGGATCGAGCCTGTTCTTCTACGAGGGACGCACGATCCGCGGCATGGAGATCGTGGGCTGGGCCCTCCTCCTCCAGCTCGGGGCGGTCGTCGCGACCGGCGCGGCGCTCATCGGCCTGGCGGTCCTCATCGGCCCGGCGCTCATGAACCCGACCGGGTTCCTCTCGAGCCTCGCCGCGGTGCTCGTGGCCGTGTGCGGGATCGAGCTCGGAGAGGTCGCCATGGTCGCCCTCTTCCTCGTCGGGTTCCACCAGGTCCACGCGGGCCGTCATGAGTACGGCCTGGCCCATGCCCACTCCGTGGACCGGGCGCTCGTGTACCTGATCGTCTTCGCGGTGCTGGCCACGGCCGGCGGCGTGTACCTCCTGTCGGGCAGCATCCTCTCCCCGGCCGTCCCGGGGGTCCCGATCGCGTCGCTCCTCGTCGGCAACGTGCTCCTCGCGCCCCTCGAGGCGCTGTTCGCGGGGCTCGCCCTCGTGGAGAGCGCCCGCGCGGTCGCGGAGCCGGCGCAGGCGCGCCGCCTCAGGACGGCGCTCGTCCTCGGCGTGGCCGGAGCCCTCGCGGGCCCCCTCCTCAACGCGTTCGCGATGACCCAAGGGCCCCTGTACGTGTCGGCCCTCGTGGACGGCCTCCTGGTGTCCGCGATCGCGGGCGACGGGGTCGCGGCGGTCTCCCTCCTGCTGTTCGTCCTCGTGTTCCGCGAGGTCCGGAGGGCGCTCGTTGCGGGCCGACCCACCCCCGTGCTGCCGCGGTTCCCCACCCCGTATCCGTACGGCTGGATCCCGATCAGCCCGGGGTCGCCGCCCGCAAGCCAAGGGCCGGTTGCGCCACCGAAGCCGTGAGGGAGGGAGCGCCGCGATGCGGGTGCGCCACCGGTGCGAAGAAACGGGCCCAAAGGGATCCCGATCTTCGCGGACCTCCGTGAGGCGGTCCGGAAGACGCACCCCGAAACCCTCGTAATCGGCGTTGCCACGGAGGGCGGCTACATCCCCGCGAGGTTCCGGCCGATTATCCACGAGGCCATTGAGGACGGCCTGAACGTGGCTGCGGGGCTTCACGAGGTCCTGGGCGACGACTCGGAGTTCGCGACGCTCGCGGCCCAGCACGGCGTGAAGCTTATCGACGGTCGCCGCCCGCGGCCGATGAAGGACTCCCACCACTTCGCGAACGCGACCCGGGAAGGGCCCGGGCTCTGGCGGAGCGGGCTCGCCCCTGTGCGACCCGTTAATCGCACGGCCGCGGCGGGCTCACGGTGCCCCCGGACTGTTTGCACCCTAACGGACACCCGTATGGTACAACTCGCGGGCGCCGCGGCTTTGAGATTCGGGGTCCGGTGGTTGAAGAGGGCAGCGGCAAGGGCCGACGGGAGCGTTGGTTACCTCGCGTCGGTCAGGGATTAAGCGGGCGTGCAGACTATCCCCACGTGGAACGGCGAAGGAGCCCGCTGCACCGGACCGCGGTGATGGTGTGCTCAATCTTGCACTCCCAAGGCAGGCAGCTTGATCCTCGTCGATTCGAGCAGTGCTGGTTGGCCACTCGAAGCAAAGACCGGGATGATGACGAGGGACCGGGAACCCATTGCGCCCACAACGCCCTTGGGAGGGGTCTCCAGTCATCCGGGTCGGCCGCGTAGATGCCTCTCGCAACTGCTGCGAGTCATTATGGTTGACCTATCAGTCGAGGCGGGCAGCGGCTAACGGACTGCTACGTTCTGTACCTTGCCTGATAGAACCACAGCGCGTCTCACCTGACCGGGGAGGCCGCCAACGGTCAGCTTGAACTCCTCCCCCATGGACTTCACGACAAGTCGATGGTAGAAGGCGTGATATTCCAAGTGCACGACAACCAGGTCCAACCCGGGCCCCGGACTCCGTCGGGCCATGAACTCCGGAAACCTTCTTGCACTCATCGCAAAAGCCACTAAGGTCAGCACGATCGCAAGAAGGATCGCGAAAACGCGCAGGGCGAACTCCACATCTGACGCTGAGAGGGACCAGTAGGCTATTGAAGCGAGCACAACGCCAAGCGCGGAGTAACCCGAGTAGGCCATCCGGTACAGCCTGGCGACCTCCTTCGGCACCTGTAGGAGCCGCACCGACCCTCTTCGGATCTCAAGAACTTCCCTGGGCCCCGGAATTCGCCGAGAGTCCCAAACCTTGAATTGCCCGCGTTCGGCCCAGAACACGTATGAGTTCCTTTCGGTCATCCGCCGCGCCCTCTACTGGGAGCGGACCGCCGCGGGAGAAACCCCGTTTGACAGTTGTCCAACTCGCTCGCTGGCGCCTTGGACAGAAAGGTCCCAGTGCCAGGAGCGGCTCGGAGGACGAGTTCAGGTCTCCCAGCATCTCGCCAACGAATCCTCGGACATCTTAACGTGCTGCGCCTCCGCCGCAAGCGAACTTCGTAATGCGAAAACAGAATATCTGGGCGAATCGTGCCAAACGCGCCTCCTCTTCCGCCCGCAGCACGAAGGCAGGGAACTGCACTGTGCGGGCTTAGGGCCGCAGGATTGGCTGACGGAGAAAGCGCGCGAGCGCTATGCCCATCAACGCCCTTCAGATATCCGGAGGAGATTGTAGCCTGTCCATGAAGTAATCTCACTACGCTGCTCAATCCCGAGACAGCACCCCGACCGCTCGCCTCGTCGAGATCCTTGTCCCAGTAGTTCAGGGTCGGGCGCCCCTCCCATGCACTGCGTCTCGCGCGGCTTAAGCCTACCGCTCCCGCGCGTCCAATCGGGAGA
>JAJYKG010000093.1 GCA_021788795.1 Thermoplasmata archaeon
GCCGGGGCCAGGGAGAGACTCAGGTTCCCGGTCACGGGGATCGTCGCGTTCTCGAGGACGGCGTACTGGGTACTCGCGACGGTCCGGTCCGCCCGGACGGAGTACGTGCCTGGCTGGAGGTACACCTGGTAGCCGCCCGTCGCGTTCGCCTGGAGGGACACGGCGTCGGGCCCCTGGAACGAGACGGAGGCCGGTCCGGCGACCCCGCCAAGGGTGACGTTGCCCGTCACCTTGACCCGCGCCACGATCGTGAGGTTGTCCGTGACCGTGCCCCAGCCCACCGGGAGGCCGACGGCCTCGGTGCCCAGGGTCTGGTACCGCCACATGTCGTTGCCCGCCGTGACGTTCGTGTCGACCTCGATCAGGTACGAGCCCGGGGTCAGGGCGAGGGAGTAGCTGCCGTCCGTGAAGGTCGTGCCGTTCACGGAGACCGCGCCGCCGCCGATTGCCACCGCCTGCAGCGGGAGCGCGCGGTTCAGGAGGGGCGTGCCGTTCAGGTACACGGAGCCGACGAGGTCCACGGGCAGGGGGGTCATGGGCCACGCGACGCCCGTCCCGATCTCCGCCGGGGTGCCCGCGCTGATCGCGTACGGCGCGAAGCCGTCCGCGGTGATCGTGCCGGAGTACGTGCGGTTGGCGAGGAGGGAGAGCTGGACCGCGCCCGTGGTGTTCGCGTAGGCGACGGTCAGGGCGCCCGTGTTGTCCGTCAGGGCGATCCGCGCCCCCGAGATCCCCTCGCCCGCGTCCACCCGGCCGTTCCGGTTCATGTCCCAGTACGCCGTGCCGTCGAGGGTCGTGGCGGTGAGGAGGTGGAGGTTGAGGGTCGCTTCTCCGTTCAGGGTCAGCGTGCCCGTGTACGCGTCCGTCGGCGTGTTCGCGACGACGGAATACGTCCCCTTGGGCAGGTACGCGAGGTAGGTGTTGCCCAGGGCGGAACGGAGCCAGAGCTCGCCCGTCGACCCGATGAAGCCGACGGCCGCGCGGAGGTCGCCCGTCTGCCCGTCCGCCGCGACGCTGCCGCTCACCCGCGCGCCTGCGGTGAAGTCCGCGTCGTAGGCCGTCGTCTGGCCCTGGCGGACCGTGAGGCGGCCAAGGGTCGCGTAGAGGCTCGTCCCCTGGTACACGCGGCCGTAGACGTTCCAATCGCCAGAGGGGAGGGAGACGCTGTACGCCCCGTTGGCGTCCGAGGTCGCCGTCGCGACCAGGAAGGACTGCGCGGTGTTCTGGAACTGGATCGTCGCGTAAGGCAGGCTCACGCCGTAGAGCTGCGTGGAACCGACCGCGCGTCCTTCGGGGAGGAGGGTGACGTTCCGCTGGACGGTGGCCGCGCCGACGGAGACGTACGTGGGCAGCGCCGCGTGATCGCCGAGGCTCGCGGTGAGGGTGTACTGTCCCGGGAGCACGGGGTTGAAGGAATAGTTGCCCGTCGCGTTCGCGGTCGCCTGCCACGTCGTCCCGTTGACTGGGTCCGTGAGGCTCACCGTCGCGCCCGGCAGCGCGGTGCCGTTCGCGTCCAGGGCCGTGCCGAGGACGGACCCGAAGGGCACGCCCAGGTTGTGCGTGCCCGTGCCCGAGGCGAGCGTCAGGGTGGACAGGGAGAGGACGTGCCCCTTCGTCGTCACGGTCACGGAGTACGTGCCGGGCGCGAGGCTCGGGAAGGAGAAGCCGCCCGTCGGGTCCGTCGTCGCGTTCTCGGTCAGGTTGGTGTCCTGCAGCGCCAGCTGGACCGTGGCCCCGGGGACCGCCAGGTCGCCCGCGTCGAAGGCGCTGTTGTGGTTGAGGTCAAAGAAGACGGTGCCGCGGACGGCCGCCGGCGGGACCGCGAGGTCCTTCGTGAGGAGCCAGTCCGGGACCCCGTTGCCGTTCAGGTCCTGCACGCTCCGCAGGGCCTGGGCCTCGGACACGGGGAACGTCGTCGAGGTGAGGACGTTGCTCCCGACGAGGGTGAGGTTGTTCAGCGGTCCGGTGCTCGCGGTGACCGTGATGTTGCCGAACGGGGCGAGCAGGCTGTAGCGGCCCTGGGCGTCCGTCTTCACGACCTGGTGGGGCGTGCCCAGCTCGTCCGTCACGGTCACCCACGCTCCGGGGATGGGGACGCCGTTCACGGTCACCGTGCCGTTCACGTAGGCGCCGGGGTAGTACCGCAGGATCACGGCCCCGTTCTGGATGTCCGTGGCCGTGCCCATGTCCACGACGCCCGAGATCTTGCCCGCGGAGATTTCCTGCTGGAGGGTGGCCGCCTCGTTGTAATTCACGGCCCTCCAGGCGCCCGTGTGATTCGCGGGGTTCGAGTACGGGTTGTAGTAGGCCGTGCGGTACACGACGCGGAAGTGGGTCATGTTCCAGGCGGGGTCGGGGCTGTAGCCCGTGAGGCCGCTGCTGATCCCCGGGATCCCGTTCGACTGCCCGATCACGGAGGGCGGGTACCCGACGAAGGCGCGGTAGAACATGGAGTTGTAGAACATGGGCTGGTACTGGATCGTCTCCGCGGTGATCTGGGAGAGCGCCGGGACGTCCTGGATGGGGAGGTTCGCGGCGTTCGACGTGTTCGCGAAGATCTGGAAGAAGTCGTAGGGGAGGACCTGTCCGCTCGCCAGGTTCAGTGCGCGGTGGTCCGAGAGCTTGGCGGGGGCGTAGAAGATCCCCGTGTTCGTGGCGCTCAAGGGGAAGTGCCGCGTGTCCACCATGAAGTACCCGATGGAGGTGCCCGTGGCCGTCTGCACGTCCGAGTACAGGTTGACGAGCTGGTTCTCCGTCAGCTTCTGGAGGAACAGCGCGTCCAGGTAGATGTACGGCGTGTTGACGGCGGTCAGGGTCGGGTCCCAGAGCCCGTAGACCTTCGGGTGGTTGAGGATGAGCGAGATCAGGGCGGGGGCGTTCGTGAAGGCGTAGGTGACCTGGCTCGGATCGATGCCGTAGGACGTCAGGACGGCGTCGACCTGCGGCGTCATGTGCGGCAAGTTGTGGCGCAGGTTGCCCTCGAGGAGCCGGATCGTCATGAGGGCGATGGCGGAGCTCTCGTTTTGCGCGAGGAGGGTCTGCCCCGCGATCCCGTACCCGTTCTGGAAGGGATCGGCGACGACCGGGTGGCCGCCGCGCTCCGTGATCTCGAACCCGTAGTCCCACCACGCCAGCACGGCGGGGCGATCGACGAGCGGCAGGTTCGTGTCCTGGGTGTCGAGCCAGCTATACGCCGCGGGGAAGTACTGGGTCTCGTTCGGGAGGGAGTACCCGAAGGCCCCCAGGTAGAACGTGTTCCCCGCGCCGACGGAGCTGTAGCCGGGTGCCTGGAGGAACGCCGGAAGCGCGTTCTCGATCTGCTGGTCGTAGGCGGGCTTGAGCTCGTACGGGATGCCCGAGTCCACCGCGAACCAGACGTTCGGGAGGAGCACGAGCCCGACGAGGAGCACGATGACGATCACGTGGCGCGGCTTGACGCTCTTCTGGAGCGCGTTCCGCCACGAGCCCTCGGCCAGGGAATGGAAGGTCCGCTTCATCTCCCCGAAGCCCATCCGCGTGAGGATGAGGTCCAGGGCGTACCCCGTGGCGATGGCCATGACGGGCCCCGCGTTGAAGATGAACCGCGCCGCGGCCAGGGCCATGAACAGGGCCCCGAAGGTCCAGAGGACGAGCATGGTGAACGCCGGATTGTTCCGCCTCGGGGTCTGCCAGATCATCCATCCGACGGCCATGAGGCCGATGCCGAACGTGAACATCCCGAAGCTCAGGATGAGCTCGGACATCCCCGGCTCCTGGGCCTCGGCGATCGTCGAGTACACCTTGTTCTTCACGAAGTACCCGGCGCCGCTGTAGAACGCGAAGAGGAGGGAGGGGTTCACCGTGAACCCGACGAGCAGGCCGATGCCGCCGGCGATGAACGTCCCGGGGATGACGAGGGTCCACGGGTAGTCTCGGGTGACCGTGAACACGACCCCGAGGGCTGCGGCGACGAGGGCCAGGTAGAACGGCACGTCCCACCAGACGTGGATCAGGTTGCGGACCGAATACCAGGGGAACGAGATGAGGAGGGGCGTCGCCAGGAGGACCATGAAGAGGACCGTGATTCCCATGGCGTCCTGGTTCCGGATCCGGTCGAGGAGGAGCTCCACGAGGAAGATCAGGACGAGGATGACGGGGACGTAGGCCCACCCCTGCCACGACAGCGCCGTGACGCCGACGCTCAGCCCGGCGAGGAAGGCGTACAGGACGCTCTTCCGGTTCTCCTGCAGGAAGCTCTTGAGCCCGGCCCGCACGCTCGCGGGCTGGAACCAGTTCTCCACCCAGCGGCGGCGGCTCAGGGTCTTGAGGGCCCGGAGGTAGAAGTAGAACGCGCAGATGACGAAGAACAGCGTCCACGAGTCGTGGACGGCGATCGTGGCGTGGCTCCGCGACAGGGACGCGGCGCTGATCGCGAGCAGGAAGGCGGCCAGGATGCCGGCGCGCTTGCCGAACGCCTCCTTGCCGATGAGGTAGGTCGGGATGATGGACAGGACGCCGAAGATCGCGGCGTTCATGTTCAGCATCCAGACCATGGACCACCAGGAGTTCCCGCCGAAGAACGGGGAGCCGAGGTAGCCCGCCAGGAGGTTGAACCAGTCGAACAGGGGCGGGCGGACGTCCGGGAACCCGATCGGGTAGTTCATCGCGTAGTCGTAGCTGATCTCCTTCCCCGTCTGGAACGAATACAGCAGGGCGCGTTCCCAATAGAAGGGGTCGGAGCCGCCGGAGTAGTCGCCTCCGCCGGACCAGAACCCCGCGGGAGCGAACTCGCCGTAGACGAAGTACGTCCGCAGGAACAGGGCGAGGCCCAGGATTAGGACCAGGACCACGCCGAGCCGCCAGTTCTCGCGGAGCCAGCTCTTACGTTCTTCCACTGGGGACACGACTCCGAAGAGGGTGCTCGATAAGGGACGTCCTATTTATGGCTTGTCCGCGGTACATGGAGGGCGCCCGCTCTCGGGCCGGGACCGCCCACCACACATGGGCGGCCAAGAGGTTTTCGGTACGGGGGTCGAACCCTCGCGTCGCGACCGAGGACTTAAGTCGCGGGGCCGCATGCGGGGGAGTCGATGAAGCGGGACCTCATGGAGATCCTGTGCTGCCCCGTGTGCAAGGGCGACCTCGACCTCAAGGTGGACGTGGAGAAGGACGAGATCCTCGAGGGGTCCCTGTTCTGCAAGGCGTGCAACCACCGTTACGAGATCAAGGACGGCATCCCGGACCTCCTGCCGCCCGACTTCAAGTGAGCCACCGCGGTCGCGGATCGGGACGCCAGCCAGTCAGCGGGCGACCCTCTCACGTTGGTCCTCTTTCACGAAGTACCAGATGAACCCGAGTCCGACGAGGACGGCCATGAACCCGCCGCCGAAGAGGACGCCGATGAAGAGCAGGAAGAGGATGCCGATGGCGATGAGTGCCCCGCCCGCGACGATCCCGAAGGCAATCAGGTAGAGGGCCCCCTTCGCGCCTGCCCGCCAACGGCTCCTCCATCGCGCCGGCCGCATCGCCCTACCGCGGCCCTCAATGGCTTGCGGACGCTCAAAGATGACGGCGGCCCATTCCGTGCCGTGGCATGTTCTCAGACGAACTCGGCCTGGGCCGCGACCACGCCCGCGCTGTCCTGCGCCGCGGCGTAGGCCTCGAGCGGATCGTGGTTGAGGGTCAGGAACTGCTCCCCCCACGCGAACTTGGACAGGACCTCCCGGCCGTGGTCGGGCTCGCCGAGGATGGTCAGGGCCGCGGCGAGCGCCTCCGCGCTCGACAGGACGAAGGGCTTCCCGTAGTTCACCGGGTTCGCGGCGAGCAGGTACGGCAGGGCGCGTCCGACGGCCCTCGGGACGGCGGGGAACCCGCCGACCTTCTCGGTCACCTTCCAGCTCAGGTCGAGGACGGAGAGGCCGCGACGCTCCGCCCGCGGCGCGTCCGCCTTCGACAGGGCGCGCTCCGCCTCCGGGGTCAGGAGGACGCTCCCCGCGGGCAGGGACGCGGCGCGCGGCACGAACGTCAGGAGGCCGAGGCGCTCGAGCTTGCGGGAGGTGCACTTCTTCGGATCGCACTGGCCCGCATGGTACGCGTAGAGCCGGACGCGCGACACGGGCGCGCGATGCCGTCGCGGGGCGATAAAGGGTGCCGTCCGCCGGCGCGGCGGTCGCAAAGCTCATGGGCCGCGCGCGCGTTCCGCCGCCCGCCACCGTGATGAGGAAACCGACGCTGACCCATGATGAATGATGGGCGATCTGAGTGGCCATGCCCGTTTGTCAACGCCGCCGCGCGCGCGTGGATGAACCTATTTATAGCGGAGGCCTCGATGGAGCGGCGGGATGCACCCATGGTCTCGGGGTTCGACCTCATCGGCCACAACCGCACGTACCAGATCCACATGGCCAAGCGGGTCGTCGCGTACGTCATCGACCTGCTCTTCGTCTTCGCGCCCCTGTGGACGGTTCTGTACTTCAACGGGGAGCGCGCGGCCTGGGTCTACGGCGTCCTGGGCGGGGTCGCGGTGTATACCTACTCCGTCGTGGGCGAGGCGATCTTCCGGACGACGGCCGGGAAGTACATCGCCGGTCTCGAGGTCCGCCCGATCCGGGGCCCGATGACCTTCGCCAAGGCCGCGGTGCGGAACATCCCGAAGTTCTTCTGGTTCCTCTTCCCGTTCCTCGACACGCTGGCGGGGATGCTCGTGGACGGCGACCCGCGGCAGCGGTGGTCCGACCACGTCCTCGGGACGACGGTGGCCCAGTCGAACCTGATCAAGGTGCGCGCCCACCGCGCGACGCCGGCTCGGAACGGTGCGCGATAAGCGGCGGGAAAAAACGATATAGCGAAGGCCGAATGCCTCCGGTGCGTGAGCCCATGCTCTTCGTCTCGCAGCTCGTTGTGATGCCCGGCCAGCTCGAGGAGGCCACCCGCCTGTTCAAGCACCCCAAGCTCCCGAACAACGTCATGGTGCACGAGTTCTTCGCCATGTTCGGCAAGCCGGACGCCCTCGTCATCTTCGAGGCGCCGGACGCGATCACCGCGGCCGACTTCGTCACGCAGTTCGGCCACGTGGCCGACACGACCACGTCCCTCGCGCTCCCGATCGAGGAGCTCAAGTGGACGTCGTGAAGGCGCCGTAGCGTGCCTCGGGTGGAAATCCCCGGCACGCTGGCTCCAAGGCCCGCTTCTCCCCGCGGGATGGGCAACGTCTTCTTGCGAGTTCGGACTCACGTGGGGCCATCGCCGCTTGTGAGGAGCAGAACCGGTGCGAGAACGGAAAGGATGGAAGAGATAAAGAGAAGAGGAGGGCCGGATGGCCCTCGTGCGTGCCTACTGGAGGGCGTGGGTGTAGACCACGGAAGACCCGCTCACGATCTGAATCGTGGACCCCGCGGGATAGGCGGTGATCAGCATGAGCAGAGTCGTGCCCGCCCCGACAAGCGTCCCCGAGGACGGGTTGCTATAGGACATACCAAAGCACTTGTTCGTGGCGACCACCGTTCCCTGGCAGGTACCCGCCGCGATCAGGTTCAGGGCCTGGTTCGATGCGAGCGGCGCCCCGCCTGCGCTGTTCACCGTGATGAACGTCGTGGCCTGCGCTGTACTGGCCGGAACGCTCGTGAACGCTACCGTCCAGTTCGTCCCGTCCGTGGACCTTCCGACGTTCACTCCCCAAGCCGTAGGCGTCGACCCGGGCGACGTAATCAGCCCGGACACCATCACATAGAGGACCGCAGCCAAAACCACCGTGATCGCGACCATCAGGATCGTCGCGATGACGGGGGACACGGCCTCCTCGTTCTTGCGCACGATTGTCTTCATGTTGTGTCCTCCTGTGGCCTAGGCCACAGCAGAACTCCATTGGACGGAACCACGCCTTTAAAGATATCGCGATGAATATGCGCCTTTGAGAACAGGTCTTTCGGGGCATCTTTGGCCCTTTTTGACCGTGCTAGACTTTCGCTGCCGCGCTGTACGATTCTTTG
>JAJYKG010000094.1 GCA_021788795.1 Thermoplasmata archaeon
TCAAATTCGTACTGTGTGTTCGTCGCCGCGTTTGTGATCTGATAGTTGCACTGCAGGGTGCCCGCGCTGTCTCTCATCCTGAGGTAGTAGTACGGATTGTAGTGGAGGTTCGAGTCCCGGCTATAGTAGAGAGCGTAGAGGCTGTTTGCCATGTCCACGTGCGTGTTGGAGCTCTGCATGAAGAACAAGGGAGCGGCCTGTTGCCAGTTGCCCTGCTGCGTCGTTTGCCAGGTCGCTCTTACCATGAAACTTGTGGTGTCGTCGTAGGTCCCCACCACATTGTTCCGTAGCATCTCGTTCGTGTTGGCCGGGTCGCGCCGGTCGGAGAGCACGTAGATATTGCGGTTGCTCGAGTCCCAATGCACATCGCTGTAGGGCTGGGGACTCTCCTGTGCGAAGCCATCGCCCGACGTGAATGCGTACAGGATGCTGAAATGGGCCGGGTGGAGGTAGAAGTTGGACGCGTCGCTCTCATTGGCGATGGCCGTTCCGTCTGTGTAGCAGAAGCTTACATCTGTAAGTCCGTAGGTTGCGAGCCACGTCTTGTTCAGTGTGACCGTCTGTCCCGAGGTGTTCGCATCCTGGAGACTGATTCCCAGTCGATTAACGGACACCTGTCGCGGCTCCGACCAGGTCCCGTTTACACCGGTGGTGTTCACTGACCGGGTTTCCGTGTGGGGCACCTCCACAATCTGAACCCGCATGGGCCGTTCCAGCGAGATGCTGTCGGGAGCACCCGTGGTGTACCACTCGCGGGCTTGCTCGGGCTGAAATTCACTCACATCGAGTCTACGGGGGATGCCCGAGCTGGAAATCGTGAGGTTATACCAGGACAGCCCCGCATACGAAGTGATGGAGAACGTGGCGTTTCCGAAACCCGGATGGGGGATCGAACTGAGGAGCCACGCGCGGCTGACGAGTACCGAAACTCGTGACGGCGCGGAAGCAGCGACAGCGATGGACAAAGACCTGTTGACCGGGTCAAAGCTCCAGCCCACAACCCCTTGGGCACTGATCGGCTGACCATCATGCAACACCACAATGCTCGGCTGTCTGGGAGCGCTCGTCTCCAATGCTGGAGCGACCTCGAAAGGATTCGAGGCTGTCGCTCGGGACGAAATCAGTGTCGTACTTGACAAGACGAGCGCGAGCACCACGGCGAAGACCATAACGAGCGTGCGCAACTGCAATCCCTCCGACTCTCCACCGATTCGCGGAGGACCCGCGGTTTACTTAAGTTTATGGAGCGTTCGCTCACCATCAGGGCCAGCGAGCATGTTCTGTTTTGATGCCGATGCACGTAGCAGGCTGCATCTACAATGTACGAAGGGCGAACGCCAGAACACGGCGGCTTTTCGGTCGCGGGCATGACTTACGCAGCGGCGCACTTGGACGGCTTGGCTCTCGCTCCTTGGCGCGCCATCTCGTGTAGCGTCCGGTAGTGCGTCGCCCATTCGATGAGGTCGCCCCAGCCGTCGTTGGGCGAGAGCGGAAGGGCGATTCCAGCAGCTTGTGCCGGAGTCATCCCGCCCAGGGTCATGTAAGGCCTCAGGAAGTGGTAGTCAATGGCGATGACGCTGGGAATCGGAGACGCGGGCGACTTCAAGCCTCAAATCGGCCGAATCCGGTCCTTGAAGGTGCCGTGGAACCGCTCGACGGGCTGGTTCGGCCGGAAGCCGCTGTCGGACGCCGTGTGCGTTATGCGCTTGCCCGGCCATACCTTCTTGATGATTCGGGGGTAGACCTTCAGGCTGTCTGTGTGGATATCGGACGGATTGGGCAGCAATTCCGCGCAGCGCTCAAGGAAGGCGTAGCCCTCCCTGAAGGTCCGGGTCGTGGGAATCCGCGTGCCGATGAGGAACCGCGTGCCCAGTCAACTGACCTTGTTGGGATGTTCACATTGCAGGAGGTGCGCATAGCCCAAGAACCCGCTAACCGCGGTCCTCGAAGGAAGCTATCCCTCCAGTCGCTATAAAGAGCCTGCGCCCGCGAGTCATGCCATCACCCGCGACGGGACGGATGAATCCTCACCCGAAGACGGGACAAAACCCGGTTCCATTATTCTCGCGCGAGACCGAGGGGAAAGTGCCCGCCCGAAGGCGGGCATGAGGGGACAGGCGAGGGGGAGGGACAGGCGCTCGCGGCGCTTTCCATTACCAGCGTGCCGGAGGGAAAGAGCGAAATATGGGGGGCGAGGTAGAAGGGACCGCCTCTCGTGCGGGTTTGACGCATTTGAGAGCCCAAAACCACAAGAGACCCAAGACAACGAAAGACTGGAGTGAAGAACATCTGGCTTCTACCGGCAACGTCAAGGCTCCTAAGTCAACGGAGAGAGTTCATCGAGTCGCCGTCTCCGACGACCGTCATCACCCTCGAAATACCTGAGAAAATCTGAGAATCCTTCTGAGGGATTACCTGTCATCCAGAACACTCGAATCAGGATAACTCTACGAGGGGCAGGACCGTGAAGAACGAAGAAGGTCCACAACCGCCCGTCGAAAGACATCAAGTGTGCCCGGTGCAAGATTCGCTTGCGTTGGGCCTCGGATGTTCGGTGGGTCGGGAACAAGCACCGCGTACCGCTTTGTCGAGACTGCGCGGCTCGCTAAGTCGCAGCGGCGCAGGGGCGGAGGTTGAAGAGCGATAGCTTTCGTAGAAGGTTACGAGAGAAAAGGGAAAAGGGCCCGCCCCTCAGGGGGTGGGCATGAGAGGGACAGGTAGCGAAACGGGCTTGGGCGTCGCTCGCGAGAATGTTTCGCGTACGGGAGCTGTACGAGAAATCCTTTTACACGGGGCGGCGATGGGCGGGCGGCGCCACCCTAGCTCAGTCGGTAGAGCAGCCGCCTTGTAAGCGGCAGGTCGGGAGTTCGACTCTCCCGGGTGGCTTCGTCCCGTTGCGCCGCGGGCTCACTCATGGTTCCCGTTGTTCTGGATCGCGTTGTGGACCACGCGGGCGCCGAGGCGGCGGAAGACCTCCTCGACGTTCGCCCCGCTCTTCGCGGACGTCAGGAAGACGTCGGCGCCGAGGGCCTCGGCGGCCTGGACGGCCTCCGCGGTCGTGTACTGCGCCTGGTCGGTCAGGTCGGCCTTGTTCACCGCGACGATGATGGGCACCTGGCCCGTGACGCCCTCGACGGCCTTGATCCAGTTCTGGAGGTCCTCGAGCGTGTCCTTGCGCGTCAGGTCCGCCACGGCGAGCACGCCCTTCGCGTCGAAGAAGTACGCGTCCTTGAGCATCTCGCGGAAGCCGGGCTGGCCCATGATGTCCCAGATCATCAGGTCGACGTCGGCATCGAGGTCATGCGACGGATCCGTCACCCGGACGGGCTTCTTGGAGACCTTCGTCCCGATCGTCGTGAGGTAGTGGTCGTCGAAGGAGTTCATCACGTAGCGGCGCACGAGGGAGGTCTTGCCCACGGCGGGGTTGCCGACGAGGCAGACCTTGGCCTTGATGTGCTTTCTCGCCCGGGGCGCCGTCTCTTCGGGGATTGTCGCGTTCATGGGAACGACCTCGCACGCCTCCTCGCTCGTCCTCCGGTCTCACTCTCCCCCGGCCCCGACCGGGGGCGTCAGTTGCAGGGACATGTAGACCCACATGAGCTCTTCCTTCTCGAACTCCCCCAGGCGGTCGTCGCCCAGGTAGGTCTCGTAGAGCGGGGTGATGTCATTGTCCGCGCGGGCGCTCATGGACAGGTTCAGGACGTACTCCGTGAGGAGGTGCACGTTCTCCGTCTTCACCCGGAGTCCTCCGGAGACGTCGACCTGCGGTGGGCCGCGCAGGAACCGCATGCTCAAACCCCGACTCTGCGTCCGCCGTCGTCGGAGGGGCATTTGAAGCTTCCCTAGCCGTTCTGCGCGGTGAAAACAGGAATCCCGGCCGGCGGCGGGGTTCCCGGGCACAGGATTAAGGGGGCCTCGCGCCTCTGCCGTCTCGCGCCATGTCCGCTGCCCTCGCCTCGGCCGTTCGGTCCGCTCCCGGGGTGGTGCCTCAGGAGCCGCCTGCGTCCGTGCAGGTTCTCTGGTACACGGACCCCATCAACGTCTGGTGCTGGGGATGCGAGCCCGCGATCCGGAGGATCCAGGTCCGGTACGCGGACGCCGTCCGCGTGACCGCGGTCATGGGCGGCCTCTTCGAGGACTTCACTCCGGTCCGGGAGAACTGGGCGCGGATGTCCGGCGGGAAGTGGCAGGACTCCGTGCTCGCCTTCCTGACGGCCGTCGCGGCGCACCACCGCATGCCCATGGACGTGCCGCTCATGATGGCGTCCGTGAACGACCTGGTGTCCACGTGGCCGTCGTGCATCGCGGTGAAAGCCGCGGGCCTCCAGGGGAGCGGCCGCGAGCTCCCGTACCTCCGGCGCTTCCGGGAGGCCATGTACATCGAAGGCCGCAACACGACCGCGCGCGGCGTGCAGGTCCAGATTGCGTCCGAGATCGGCCTCGACGCACCCGCGTTCGAGCGGGCGCTGGAGGACGGCCGCGCGGAAGCCGCGTTCCACAAGGACCTGGACCTCTGCCGCTCCCGCTCCGTCACCGGATTCCCGACGTTCGAGCTCCTCCGCGAGGCCGCGACCGTACGTCTTGACGGTTGGCAGCCGTGGGACGCGTTCGAGGAAGCGCTGAACGAGTTCGCCCCCGACCTCCATCCGCGGCCCATGGACGCGACTGCGGAGAACGTGCGCGGGCTCCTGCGGCGCTACCCGCGCCTCGCGACGCTCGAGGTGGCCGCGATCCTGGGCGTTACGGACGACGAGGCGGAGATCCTCCTCGAGGACCTCGAGGCCGAGGGCTCCGTCAACCGCCGCGAGGTCGGCGCGGGGCTGTTCTGGGAGCCGGCGCGCCCGGCCCTGGCTCCGGCGGACCCGCAGAAGAGCGGCACGGTCGGCCCGTAGGCCGCGCCTCCGGACCCTGCCTCCCTTGCACCAGAAAAGTCGTCACGGTTAAATACAGCGTTATACAGTAAGATGCCGTCCCCGGTCTCCGGGCGGCTCCCCATGCTCCAGCCCCAAGAAGTCATCGTGGCGAAACTGCTGCCGACGATCCGGTCGCGGCTCGCGAAGGAACTCCTCCACACCTACAAGATGAAACAGGTGGACGTGGCGCACTCAATGGGCGTCACCCAGGCGGCCGTCAGCCACTACAACACCCAGAGCCGCGGGGTGGACCAGGACATGGTCCGCCGCTTCCCCGAGATCAAGGTCTTCGTGGACAAGCTCGCCGACCGGATCGCCCACGGCCTCTCCCGACCCGAGCAGATTTCCCAGATCAACGAGTTCTGCTCGAACCTCATGCTCACCGCGCGCTTCTGCGACTATCACAAGAGCCTTGGGGACATTGACCCCACCTGCGCCGCGTGCTTTGCGGCGCCGCCGAAGCCGTGACGCCTCACGTCGTGCGCGCGAGGATCGCGTCCAGGCGTTCGTAGAAGACGCTCGCGTCGAACGCCCGCGCCCGGGCGACGCACGCATCCCGCATCCCCTGGAGTCGGCCGTCTTCCAGTCCCCGGATCGTCTCCACGAAGGCCTCGGCCCGCGGCGGCAGGAGGAAGCCCGTCTCCCCGGATACGACGGTCTCGCGGTATCCTCCCTCGTCCGTCGCGACCACGCACTTCCCCGCGGCCATGGCCTCGACGGGCGTCAGCCCGAAGTCCTCCTCGGCGGCGGTGACTACCAGGCCGCGGCAGCGCGCGTAGAGGCCCACGAGCTCCGCCTCGGGCAATCGGCCGAGGAAGGTCACGTTCGCGGGAGGATTCAACGACTTCACGTACGCGTCCGAGCGGTCTCCCGGGGCGGTCCCCCCGACGACACTGAGCTTCGCGTCCGGCAGGTTCCGGAAGACCTCGAGCTGGAGGTCGATCCGTTTCTCTGGATAGAGGCGCGTCACGGAGAGCCAGAAGTCGCCGACCCGCTCGAAGCGATACCGGGACGTCTCCACGGGTGGATACACGATCTCAGAGTCGCGGCCGTAGTACCGCCGGACCCGGGCCTCGACGTTGTGGCTGTTCGCGACGATCCGGTCGACGTGGCGCACGGCGCGTTGCTCGAGGAAGCTGTGCGCGCGGGTCCACGCGCGAGCCGCGAGGCGGCCGCGGAACGACAGCCGGGCCAGCATCGCCTCCCGCCGGTCGTAGAAGAAGCGAGTGGGTGTGTTGCAGTACCACAGGTTCGGGTGGTGGCGCTTGGCCGCGAACACGCTCCAGTTTCCGGAGAAGACGTACCGGTCGTACCCGGGCAGGCGCGCTCGCGCGAACGCGCGGCTCGCGGCGAGGTGGCGCCACGGCGTCGCCTGCGGGAGCTGGCCCAGGGAGACGACGCGCACGTCGCGGAAGCCGAGGGCTTCGGCTACCGTCGGGTCCGCGTTGGTCGTCACGAAGTCCGCGTCTAGGTGCCTCGCCATCATCAGCGCGAGGCGCTCGGCGCCTCCCGCGGCGTCCAGGAAATCGTGGAGGACCGCGACCTTCACGGTCGCCCCCTCCGCGGCGATCGGTCAGGACGTGAGGTCATGGATCGGCACCCCGTAGTCTCGGAGCCAGTGCCCCATCGTGGCCGCGTCGACCGCCCGCGTGGTCTGGCGTGCGCGCCGCTTGGCGAGGGCCCGGCGAAGCCCCGCCCAGGCATCCAGCCGGCCGCGTGCCTGGGCCCGGGCCTTCACCGCCATGGAGGGGCCGGCGTCCGCCGCTCCCTCTCCGCGGCCGCGCCACAGGAAGGGCGCGGCCAAGCCGAGCGAGTCCCAGCACGGTCCCAGGACGGCGTGCGGCCAGGGGTAGTTCTGGATCAGGTTCCACGTCCGGTTCCGCGCGAACAGGTACTGTCTCCAGGAGGAGTGGGCGCCCCCCGAGGCGGAGTACTTGTGGTAGACGACCGAGCGTGGGGCGAACCGCGCCTCCCATCCCGCCAGGCGGATGCGCCAGGCGAGGTCGACGTCCTCGTAGTAGGCGAGGAAGTCGCCGTCGAAGAGGCCCACGCGCTCCAGGGCCTCGCGGCGGTAGAGGGCCGCTCCGGCCGACGGCCCGAAGACGTCCTGGGCCGCATCGTACTTCCCATCGTCCGGCTCGTTCCATCCGCGGTCCCTCGTGCCCCCGTCCCGTCCGACGAGGAGGCCCGCGGAGTTGAGGAGGCGCGGGCGGTCCATGAAGAGGAGCTTCGCCGCGACCATGGCGACGCGGTCCGGCTCCGCGGCCCGGACCAGCTCGGCCACGAACTCCGGGTCCACCTTCGTGTCGTTGTTCAGCGTGATGACGCAGCGGCATGCGGGATCTCGGAGGGCCGCCTCGACGCCCGCGTTCGTGCCGCGGGCGAAGTGGAGGTTCTCGGGAAGCGGGACGAGCGGGAGCTCCGGGAACTCGGCGCGGATGAAGTCCACGGATCCGTCCGTGCTCCCGTTGTCCACAACGATCACCCCGACGTCCGCGTACGTCTGGTCGAGGAGCGAGCGCAGGCAGTCCCCGACGTAGCCGCGGCCGTTCCAGTTCAGGACGACGACCTGTGTCCCGGCTCCCATGGTCTCCCGCGGGTAGGAACGGGCACCACTTCAATGTCGCGGCGCCTCGGGAGGGAGGTCAGTGCGCCGAGGTCGCGCGCTCGATCTGCGCGCGCATGCCCGCCACGAAGCGGCTCGCGTCGAATTCCCGGGCGCGGGCCTCGCATCGCGTCCGCATCGACTCGAGGCGCTCCGACGTGGCCGCGGCGATCGCCTCGGCCAGGGCCACGGGCGTGGCGGGCACGAGCCACCCCGTCTTCCCGGGGAGGACGGTCTCCCGGTATCCGCCTTCGTCCACGGCGACCACGGCCTTCCCGGAAGCCATGGCCTCGAGCGGAGTCATCCCGAAGTCCTCGTCCTGGGCGGTGGCCAGGAAGGCGCGGCACGACGCGTACAGCTCGCGGAGCCGCGGCTCGTCGACCTCGCCCAGGAAGGTGACGTTCTCTGGGG
>JAJYKG010000095.1 GCA_021788795.1 Thermoplasmata archaeon
GTGTTGTCCGCCTTCAGGATCTCCCGCTGGTAGACGCTCGTCGAGGAGGCGATGATGTGGAGCAGGGAGCCCGCGATTTCCGTCGTCACGGCGCCGGTCATGAAGACGATGATCGGGAGGATCTCCGGCGTCGCGGACAGGCCGGGCTGCGGTGCGATTTTCACGTTGAAGAGGACGAGGAGGAACATGAGAATCGGGAGCATGAGCGCCAGCACGATGCTGCCCGCTTTCCGCGCGCCGACCCCCTCCCACGTCATCGCCATCGAGATGATCGTGAGGGGCACGCCGAGCACGGCGAGGGGGTAGATCCAGGGGAGGAGGACGGCGGGGAAGAGGTTGCCGCCCGCGAAGAGGATGACCGACGCCACCAAGAAGAAGAGGATCATGCCGAAGACGCTCATGACGAAGTGCCCCGAGAGGTACTGCCGGCGGTACGGCTCCCGCTTGAGCCGGGTGGCGTCCAGGGAGGCGAAGGCGCCCGCCGCGGCGGGGATGAGCCACAGGGTGTAGTCCGGGAGGAGAGGCAGCGGGGGGGCGGCGGGGTTGACGCTGATCGCCCAGATCAGGATCGCGTCCGCGAGGAAGGCAACCGCAGCCACGATGCCATAGCCATGAGCGTGGCGCCCGAAGGTGAGTTGGAGCAGGCCCTGCTGGGCCGCCTGGGCGGCCGGGCTCGGGGGCGCGTTCTTCGACGTCCGGGGATGTTCGTAGGTCGGACGGAAGGACGGCGCCGTCCGCGGCGCGGGCTTGGGCTTAGGGGTCGACCGAGAAGTCGACTTCTTGGGTTTGGCCATGACACTGCCCCGCCGTCACTCCCGTCGGCGTGTTCAGCCGACCAACCCGGCACACCCTATTTAAGATGAACGGGCCGGATATCTTATCCGATATTCTCGCGCTTGAGAGCAAGAACCGCGGCGCTCTTTTTCCACTCCCCGCGGAAAGGCGTGGACGTTAAATCGGGGGCCCGCTTGACCTTCCCGGTGGTCGCCACGGTCGCGGTCGGAGACAAGGCTCCGGATTTCAAGCTCCAGGCGGACGACGGACGCACGGTTTCGCTCAAAGATCTGCGGGGGAAGAAGGTCGTCCTGTACTTCTACCCGAAGGACGACACCCCCGGGTGCACGGCGGAGGCCTGCAGCTTCCGCGACAACCTGGCCCGCGTGACGTCGAAGGGCGCGGTCCTCGTGGGCGTGAGCCGCGACGACCATGCGAGCCACGAGAAGTTCCGGGACAAGTACCACCTGAACTTCCCCCTCCTGAGCGATGACGGGGGCGTCGTAACCGAGGCGTACGGCGTCTGGAAGAAGAAGAAGCTGTACGGCAAGGAGTTCATGGGGATCGAGCGGACCACGTTTCTCATCGACGAGGGCGGGAAGGTCGCCAAAGTCTGGCCCAAGGTCAAGGTCGAGGGGCACACGGACGAGGTCCTCGCCGCGCTCTGAGGATTCGCAAGGTTCATGGCCCGCGGGCCCATCGCGGCGTTCGAGACCATGCTGCCGCCCAACGCCGCGCCTCCGAAGACGCTCGTGATCCGCTACGCGGGTGCGGAGAAGAAGCTGCGCGACCAGTATGTCTACCAGACGTACCTGTCGATGCAGGCGCGGGATCAGATGGCCCTTGTCCCCGGCAACCGCCTCGTCATCCGCTTCGGCGAGGAGGTCGTGGGGGAGGGCCAGGCGATCCTCGTCGAGAAGATCACCCTGGCGAAGCTGACGCGATACGACGCGATCTCCGCGGGCTACGAGTCCGCGGAGGCCCAGAGGAAGCACCTCCTCGAGACCGTCCTCCAGGGCGTCCGCAAGCCGGAGCAGGCGGAGTTCTACAAGATCCTGTACCGGTGGCTGTGAGCCGCAGCCCCTGTCGAAGCGCTTAAGCGCGCCTGGGCGATGGGCTTCCCGCGGAAAAGGGCCTGCCAGGTCGGGAACGAAGGAGGACCGCTCATGAAGTGGGTCGAGCCCCAGATCTACAAGATTGGCGAATCGCGAATCAACCGGCAGGAGGCGGCCCGATTCCTTGAGGACATCGGCGCGCACGACTGGCTCGTGAAACAGCCGTGGTATACCGCGGCGTCCTTGGACGAGGCCAACTCGGCGGAAGCGATTACGGAGATTGCCGGGCGCTCGTGCTACAAGAGCTTCGGCCTGGGTCTGAACCCGAACATCACGCGAATCCGGCAGGGCAGCACGGAGTACCTGGCCAACGTCCTCGCGAAAGGCGACGGGTCGATCCTGGAGCATGCCGTGGTTCAGTGGATCTTTCGAGATGTGTCGCGCGTCTTCACCCACGAGCTCGTGCGTCATCGTGCCGGGGTGGCGATTAGCCAAGAGTCCCTGCGGTATGTGCGTCCCACCGAGCTGCGGATGACCATGGTCCCCGGCTCGGAACTGTCGCGCATGGAGAACCTGGACGAGCTCGGCCGCGCGATGGAGGCGAACTTCGCGAGGTACCAGAAGCTCTCCGACGTCACGATCCGGGACGACATGAGGTTCGACGAGAAGAAGGCGTGGACTTCCGCGCTGCGCCGGATGCTCCCGGACGGCATCGCCACGACGATTGTGTGGTCCGCCAACCACCGGACCCTGCGCTGGGTCCTCGAGATGCGGACGGCCCCAGGCGCGGAGGTCGAGATGCGGTACGTGTTCGACAAGGTCGGGGAGATACTCGTCCGGGACTACCCCAATCTCTACCAAGACTTTGAGCGGCGACCCCACGTCGACGGCGTGGGGCATCAGTGGATCCCCCGGATCCGTTCGAAGGTCTAGTCCCTCTGGGTCACGCGGGGTCCCGAATCTCGTACGCCGTGAGCTCGGGCGGCTGAGTCGTCAGCCGCATCAGGGAGAAGAAGTCGCTGCCCTGGCTTGGGTCCGACCGAAGCCTCCCTTCGAACGCCCGCAGGCTCGTCTCGTGTCGGAACCGCGCCACGACGATGAGCTCCGTCGAAGGGTGCTGGCACTGGGCCACCCAGGCGTCCTCGCACCCGTCCGCCGCGCGCAGGGCCGCGACGTGCCGCCGCAGGATCTCGAGTCCCTCGGCCTCCGCGCCATCCCGGAACCGGTACCGGCTGAACCGGACGAACACGGCCCGCCAACCCCGCCTCCCGGGAAGACCTTTTCGCGCGACGGACTTCGTCAACTTTATCTTCCGCCCGCACGCTCGCACGATCCGATGTTCAGTCGCAAGAACGTGGGAGGGCAGCCGGAGAAATGCCCCAAGTGCGGAGCGGAGAAGGTGTACTTCGTCCAGCACGCCCACGGCAACTACCCCATCCTCGACTACGTCTGTCCCAACTGCGACCTCGGCGGGGAGCAGGGCGTCCCCGAGTGGTACAGCTCGCCCGACGGCAAGGGTTCCTCCCCCCAGGACAAGAAGGAGTGAGGGACCGGGGGAGCCTCGATGGCGGACGTCGTCATCCGCGCGTACCGCGTGAGCGGCTACGTCCTCGGGCCCTGCCCCAAGTGCACGAAGGAGTCCCGCGGCCTCGTCATGTTCGAGGACTACGCCCTCGGCTGGGAGTGCCTCGAGTGCGGGGAGATCGGCCGCGCGGATCGCGTGGACTGGATCGAGGGCTCCGACCCGAACGCCGAGGAACTCGGCGAGGGCGCGGATTCGTCATAGGACGCCGCAGACCAGGCAGATGCCCTGGCCGTGGCACTCCTCGCATTTCGACTCCATGCCGAGGCGGCGCTTCGACCCGCGCCCGCGGCAGCGCGGGCAGAACCCGGAGTCGCTGCACCGCGGGCACGGCGTCGCGATCTTCTTGATCGTGTAGGCGACCTGGCGGTTCTCCGGGTTCGCGGCCGCGATCGCCTCGAGGATGGCGACCGCCTCGGGCCGCCCCTGGGCCCGGTCGCGGCGGAAGGCGAGGGACGCCTTCATCATGAGGGCCTTCTCGTGCCTCGGGTCGGCGGCTAGGACCTCCTCGATCGCCGCAGCGGCCTCCTCGAAGGCCTGGGCGACCTCCGGGCTGTCCTCGAACTCGACGTCGTACGGGATCTCGCGCGCCACGATGTCTTGCCGCCGGAGGTCCCGCGCGCGGCTCGAGAGGCGCACGGCGAGGGCGAGGTGCAGGGCCGCGTACATCTCCCGCACCTCCGGGTCGTCCGGATGCTCGCGGCGGGCGCGGTCGACGAGCTTCCGCGCCTCATCGGGTTGGCGGCGCTCAAGGGCTCCCTTCACGGGTGCGAGGACGTCGTCGGCCACGGCGGTCGCCGCACGACAAGAGGGCGCGCGGCTTAAGCCTGCCCACCGAGGGCTTCGGGGTCCCCCGGGCGGCGGTCCCCGATCAGCCGAAGTAGCCCCGCCCGCCCTCGAGGCGGCGGAGGAGCTCCTGGGCCGGCCCGTAGTCGGGGTTCACGCGCAGGGCCGCCTGGAGGCTCTTCCGGGCCTTCTCTGGCATGCGCTTGTGCAAGTACACCCGCGCGAGGTTTGTGTGCGCGTAGAAGTGGCAGCAGTACCGCGAGGCGAGGATCGCCTTCTCCAGCCACGGAATCGCGTCGTCGAGCCGACCGAGCTCGATGAGGTACGCGCCCAGGTCGTTGTACGGGTTCCCGAACGCAGGGTCGATTCCGATCGCGCGCTCGCACTCACGGATGGCCTCATCGTATCGGCCCATGTAGCTGTAGGTCCATCCGAGGAACGTGTGGGCCTCCGCGCTCGGGAAGAGCCGCGCCGAGCGCTCGTACGCGTCCGCGGCGCGCTCGAGCTCCCCTGCGCTCTGGAGGATGTACGCGGCCTGGAAGGACCGTCTCGCGGACCACTTACTGGGGTCGGGGTCCGAGGCAACCGTTTCGGCGTCCAGGGGACCGCCGAGGAACGTCTCGTCCGCGACGTCGCGGAAGTGCTCGTCGTAGTGGCCGGTGATTCGCCCCTCCCAAGCGTGGACCAAGAGGTCCTCGATGGCAAAGAGGTGCCCGAAGTCCACCGCCTTCACGTGGTCCGCCGTCCGCGGCCCCGCCGCGATGCGGTGTGGCGTCTCGCCTAGCGTCACCTGCGCCGTCTCCCCCTCGCGGCGGAGGACCGTCACGAACGCGAGGTCGTGGACGCCGCGGCCTCGCGACACCAGCGTGCCCGGGTCGGCGAGGTGGGCGAGGAGTTCGGTGAGCGTCGCACCGCGCTGGTCCATCACGAGGATGCGTTCGAAGTTCTCCGACGGCGGCTCGGGCACGACCCGCACCTCGCCGAGCCCCGCCGCGGCCAGCCGCTCCTGCGTGACGGAGCGCAGCTTCTCGTCCGTCTCCGCGACGACGAGCTTCCCCGGAGACACGATCGCGGCGAGGAGGGCGGCGGGGTAGCCGCCGCGAGCTCCCGCCAGGAGGGTCGTCTGGCCCGGCCGCAGACCGAGGAGGCCGATGGCGGAGACGAGGCACCGCAGGGAGGGCATCGTCGGGGCTTGGCGGGACTCGAGCGTCGGGATGGGCATGTCCGCGTAGGCGAGGGGTCGGAACGCCTCGGGCAGGAAGAACTCCAAGTCGACGGCGCGGAACGCCCGCTCAAGGTCCGGGTCCTGGAGGAACCCCTGGATCTTCAGGTCGGCGACGACATCCTCCCGAGACCGCATGGATGGGCTGCTCCGGAGTGACAAGTCGGGGGTTGGGCTAAAAGGTTTCAAGGGGCTAGAGGCCGAAGTCCCGGGCGTAGAGGCGGCGGGCCTCCCGGACCTCCGCCTCCGTGAGCGGCTCGGCCTCCGAGGCGCCGACGTTCTCCTCCACCTGCGACGCGGTCTTGGCACCGGGGATGGTCGTGGAGACCTCGGGGAACGCCAGGACGAAGCGGAGCGCCGCCTGGGCGCGGCTCCGGCCCTCCTTCGAGAGGAATGCGAGGCGCTCCGCCGCGGCGACCCGTCCCGAGACCATCCCCCGCGGCCAGGAGGCCCGGATGTCCCCCGGAGGGAAGCGCGCGTCCGGACGGATCGTCCCGGCGAGGAAACCGTTGCCGAGCGGCTCCCGCGCGATGAGCCCGACCCCCGCGACGCGCGCCGCCGGCAGGAGCTCGTCGATCCACTCCTGGCGGAAGAGGCTGAAGGGGATCTGCAGGACCGCGGGCTTCCCCGCCTCCAGGCAGAGCCGGCCTTCCTCCGGCTCGTGGATCGAGACGCCATAGTGGGCGATCTTGCCCTCGGCTTTCAGGGAGTCGAGTACCTCGTACGTGCGCGGATCGGCCAGGCTCTCCGTGGGCGGGTTGTGCAGCTGGTAGACGTCCACGTGGTCCGTGCGCAGCCGTTGGAGGGAGCGCTCGAGGGCGAACCCGATGTACCCCGGGTCGAAGTTCAGCCGCACGCCGCTGTGGTAGAAGTCCCCGCCCACCTTGGTCGCCAGGACCACCTCGTCCCGCCGGCCCTCGAGGGCCTGCCCCAGGAGTTCCTCGCTGTGCCCCCAGCCGTACACGTCCGCGGTGTCGAAGAAGGTGCAGCCGAGGTCCGCGGCGCGCCGGATCGCCGCGACCGACGCCGCGTCGTCCGTGGGCCCGTACGAGTTGCCGTGGGCGTTCCCGCCGACGGCCCAGGCGCCGAAGCCCACCTCAGAGACCCGGAGCCCCGTGCGGCCCAGGGTGCGATACCGCATGTGACCCCGGGGAATCCCGCACCCCTTCAAAAGCCTTTGACCCGCCCCTTTTCGGGCATCCGAAGGCGGGCTAGGACGCCATCAGGAGTGACAATGGAGCCAAAGGCTTCAAGTAGCCGGAATCCCGCCGGGGACCGTAATCTTGGGGTAGCGAACATGCGCATCCTCGCCCTTCTCGTGGCCGCCCTGCTCCTCGGGACCGCCGCCGCCTTCCTCGTGGGCGCGCCCCCGGCCCAGGCCGCCACCACGAACATCACCGGCCAGTTGATCGAGAGCGCGGGTTCCACGTCCGTCTTGGGCGGCGGGAACTACCGGTTCATCCAGTTCGGGTCGGACGCCGCGTTCGGCGTGATCTGGGGGAACGCCAGCCACGCGAACAACATCTACGTCGTCGCGATCAAGACGCGGTACCTCGGCGTGGGCCAGATCTACAACACCACGGGCGCTCTCGTCGACAAGAACGAGCCGGTGAAGGTCTACACGATCTACGCGGCCCAGCTCCAGGACATCCTCGAGTACAAGGACGTCACCGGGGACGGCGTCGCGAACTACAGCCGCACGTACAACTCGACCACGAAGTCCTGGTCGAACTACGCGTTCACTGGGGACGTCGGCTACAAGTTCGTCAACCTGAGCACGAAGTGGGTCGCGAGCAACGTGACCTACGCGAACGGGACGACGTACAAGAGCTGGAGCTTCAGCCTCACCGCGGACAACCTCTCGTATTACAACATCTCGAGCAAGGCCAAGCTCACGGGCACCCTTCCACTCGTCCAGTTCACCTTCCACCTGAACGCCTCCGCGGTCCAGGCGGACAACGTGACGATCCCGCAGTGGAACATCACGGTGGACCGGGTCCTCGGCCGCTACGTGCTGAGCGATGTGGTGCGGATGCCTGACCTCACCCTGCAGAGCATCCAGACGATCCACTACGACCTCAAGTGGGACCAGCTCATCCAGGGCTGGAGCTACGCGAGTCAGGACACGTTGGGGCAGCGCCGGCTGCTCCTCGAGACCGGATCGATCGTCCTGAACTATGTCCCCTCCTCGGTCCTCGCGGGCTGGCGCCTCGTCCACGACCTCGGGGATGACGGGACGGCGACGTACAACACGACCGCGGGTGCGCAGAGCGCCGGGAACGCCACGGGCGCGTACTCGACGCCGCACGTCTTCAAGAGCCCGAACCTCGACTTCGGCGGCAACTGGACTCGCATCGCGCGGTTCGACTGGACGACGAACACCACGGTCGACAACACGACCCAACCCCTGGGCGCGCAGATTGTG
>JAJYKG010000096.1 GCA_021788795.1 Thermoplasmata archaeon
GACACGGATGCCCTGATCGAGGCAGCCCTCGTAGATGGGGAGGATGTGCCCGCCGCAGAGGGTGAAGAGGACCTTCGTGCCCTCCTTCGCCAGGGCTTCCCCGACGAGCTGGCCTCCTGTGGGCATAGGGACGGAGACGGCCGTGGCCGGACATATAGGTATGGGGGTTCGGCCCTCCGAACCCCGGTCAGCGGTCCGAGGCCGCGGCAGCGGCGGCGGCCTTCGCGCGCTCCTCGTCCCGGAGGGTCCTCCGGAGGATCTTGCCGATCGCGCTCTTCGGGAGCTCCTTCCGGAACTCGACCTGCCGCGGCGCCTTGAACGACGCGAGGCGCTCCCGGCAGAACGCGATGATCTCCGCGTCCGTCGCCGTCGCTCCGGGCTTCAGCACCACGAAGGCCTTGACGCTCTCGCCGCGGTACGGGTCCGGGATGCCGACGGCCGCGGCCTCCTGGACCGCCGGGTGCATGTAGAGGACCTCCTCGACCTCGCGCGGGTACACGTTGAACCCGGAGGCGATGATGAGGTCCTTCTTCCGCTCGACGATGTACAGGTAGCCGTCCTCGTCCATCCGGGCGACGTCGCCCGTGTGCAGCCACCCGTCCCGCAGCGTCTCGGCGGTCTCCTCGGGCTGGTTCCAGTACCCCTTCATGACCTGCGGGCCGCGCACGAGGAGCTCGCCCGCCTCCCCGAGCGGGAGGTCCCGCGCGCCCGTCTCCAGGTCCACGATCCGGACGTCCGTGTCGGGGAACGGGATGCCCACGCCCTCCTTCACGAGCCCGTCCTTCGTGAGGGGGTTCGCAGAGACGACCGTGGACGCCTCCGTGAGGCCGTAGCCCTCGACGAGCCGGCCGCCCGTGAGGGCCTCCCACCGCCGCCGCACCTCCACGGGGAGCGGCGCCGCGCCGGAGAGGCACGCCCGGATGCCGCGCATGTTCACCCGCGGGAGGCGGGGGTGCGCGAGGAGGGCGACGTACAGGGTCGGCACCGCGGGGAAGAGGGTCGGCCGCTCGCGGTCGATGACCTTGAGCAGCTGCTTGAGGTCCCTCGGGTCCGGGACGAGGGTCATCGTCGCCGCGAGCCGCACGGAGACCAGGAGGCCCACCATGAGGCCGTAGATGTGGAACAGGGGGACCGCGACGATGCTCCTCTCCTGCCCCGGCGCGGTCCCCGGGACCCAGCTCGCGCACTGGAGGGCGTTCGCGACGAGGCAGCGGTGGGTGAGCATCGCCCCCTTGGGCGTGCCCGTGGTTCCCCCCGTGTACTGGAGCACGGCGACGTCGTCGGGGTCCACGTCCTGCGGCTCCTTCCCCCGCTCCGCGGGCGTCCCGAGCAGGTCATGGAAGCGGTGCACCCAGGGCTCTTTCGGGATCTTGAGGGGCCAGTGCCCCGCCTTCTTCAGGTCGCTGCGCCGGCGGATCGGGTAGAGGGCCGCCAGGGCGGCGGGGAGGAAGTCCCGCAGGTCCATGACGATGACGTCCCGCAGGGGCGTCTCGGGCTTCGCCTGGAGGACGTTGGCGAGGAAGAGGTCGAGGCAGACCACCGCCGTGGCCCCGGCGTCCGCGTACAGCCCGGCGAGTTCCCGCGGCGTGTACAGTGGGTTCGTCTGCACGACGACGCCGCCGACGCGCTGGATCCCGAAGAAGGCGACGACGAAGCCGGGGGAGTTCGGCGCGATGAGCCCGACGCGGTCGCCGCGCTTCACGCCCAGCTTCCTCAGGCTCGCCGCGAAGCGGTCCGCGAGGTCGTCGATCTCGCGGTATGTGAGCCGTGCGCCGAAGAAGACCGTGGCCGTCGTGTCCGGGTGGGCCTCCGCGGTCTGCCGGAGCATGCGTTCGACGGGGAGGCGCGGGTAGTCGAGGGCCTTCGGGATGCCCTCGGGCCAGCGCCGGTACCAGAGCCGATCCATGGCTCCCGCCCGGGATGTCCCCGGCCGTACATAAGCGATATGACGCCGGCGAGTTTCGGGTGCCGCAGACCTCCGCGCGGCCATCCTTTTAGAGCCTCGGCTCCATCGGGGAGCCGAGGGGAAGATGGCCGTCGAAGGGGCCCATCCCGCCGAATCCCAGCGCCTGCTCTTCCCGCCGCCCGCCGCTCCGTTCGTCATCACGCGCCGCATCCTGCTGCGGGAGCTCCTCTTGGCCCTCATCCCCGCCGTCGCCTTCGTGGTCGTCCTCGCGCTCGGCAACCTCGTCTACCTGGACTACGTGCACGTCCTCAGCGGCGGGACGTGGACGGGGATCGACCTGTTCATGGGCCTCGTGATGAGCCGCGTCATGCGCTCCCTCACGGTGCCCCAGCGGGCCGAGGTGGCGAAGCGCCTCACCCCCCGCACGCTCTTCCTCCTCCCGTCCCTCGCGGGCACCGCGGTCACCTCGGGGATCTACCTGGCCATGGCCGAGGGCCGGTTCGTGCTGTCGGACCCTTGGATCCTGGCCGCGGGCGTCGTCGTCCTCGTCCTCCTCGCGCAGGGCCTCGGGATGCTCCTGCCGAACAACGTGCGGATCCTCCTGGAGGTCCAGAAGACGAGGCCCGACGTGGAGAAGATCGTCCGGCTCAACCGGCGCAACCTCCTCCTCTCCGGGAGCCAGGCGGCCTTCCAGTTCGCCATCATCTTCATCATGGCCCACCTCGCGATGATCTGAGGGTCGCCTGTGCCAGCCGCCGTTCGGCGGCTCTATCCTTATCGATGGACGCGCGCGTCGCGGTCGCGGGGGTCTCATGATCGCGCGGATCTGGCACGGCGTGACGCCGGCGGCCAAGGCGGACGCCTACCACGATTATCTCGAGGCGAGCGGGGTGAAGGAGTACCGGAGGACGGAGGGGAACCGCGGCGTCTACATCTTCCGGAGGGTGGAGGGGGACCGTGGCCACTTCGTCCTCGTGTCCCTCTGGGACTCCATCGAGTCCATCCGCGCCTTCGCCGGCGATGACCTCGAGAAGGCCCGCTACTTCCCGGAGGACCGGGAGTTCCTCCTGGAGTTCGAGCCCAACGTGATGCACTACGAGGTCCTCGCGGCTCCGGGGAAGACGTAGACCTCGTCCCCGGGCGAGGTTTATACGCCTCATCCGTATCCCCTCGCTTCCATGACTGAGGAAGCCCTCCGCGCCGTGGACGTGCGCAAGACGTACCACACGCGCGGGGCCCCTGCCGTCGAGGCCTTGCGCGGGGTGTCGCTCAGCCTGCGCAAGGGCGAGCGGATCTCTCTCCTCGGGCGGAACGGCGCCGGCAAGACGACCTTCCTTCGAATCGCGTCCACGCTGCTCGTGCCGACGTCGGGGACGGTCGAGGTCTTCGGCCACGACGTCGTCGGCCACCCGGAGCAGGTGCGCCCCCTCGTCGCCGTCGTACCCCAGGAGGGGAAGCCCTTCTTCCATCTCACGCCCCGCGAGCAGATCTACGCCTACCTGCGGGCCCGCGGGATCGACCGCGAGTCGGCGAGGGCCCGTGTCGACGAGGCGCTCGCCCAGATGGGAATCCAGGAGGTGGCGGACCGCCTCTCCATCACCCTCTCCGGCGGCCAGAAGCAGCGGGCCATGGTCGCGACGATCATCGCGACGGAGGCGCCGCTGCTCTTCCTCGACGAACCGACGATCGGCATGGACCCGTTCGCCCGGCGCGGCGTGTGGGACTCCCTGCGGCGTCTCACGAACAAGGGGTGCACGGTGCTCCTGACCACGCACTACCTGGACGAGGCGGAGGCCCTCTCCCAGCGCCTCTACGTCGTCGAGGGAGGGCGCGTCCTCGTCGAGGGCACCGCGGACGCGATCAAGCAGCAGGTCGGCGGCACGCTCAAGGTCTCCATCCCGAACGGGGCGGCGCTCCGGGAGGAGCTCTCCACCTTCGGCCAGATCGTCTCGGACGGCGGGACCGTGTACGTGATCACGGGTCCGGAGCGGATCAACGAGATCATGAGCCTCGCGATGAAGGACCGTCTCGCGGCCACGGTGGGTCCGGTGACCCTCGAGGAGGCGTTCCTGCAGATCGTCGGCCGATCGATCGACCAGGACGAGGGGTGAGCGGTTGGCCTTCACCCTTCGCTGGACCGGCATGACGACCTTCCTCGCGACGGAGACGCGGGTCCAGTTGCATGAGTGGCTCGCCATCGGCACCGGCTCCCTCGTGCAGGCCGCCCTCCTCGTCTTCGTCTGGGTCCTCGACCCCACCCTCCTCCCGCTGACCGTGATCGGCGCGATGGTCTACTCGGTCTTCCTGATCGGCCAGCGCGTCCTCAACGAGGCCGCCTACATCCGGATCGACCACAAGCTCAACGAACTCTACCACGCGTCCCCCATGTCCCCGGAGTCGTACTTCCTCGGGATGTCCATGGGGATCCTCATCGCCTACACACCGCCCCTCGTGGTCCTCTTCGTGATCCTGGAGTTCCTCTACCCGATGAGCCTGGCGGCGGTCGGCATGCTCATCCTCGCGCTGCTCGCGGTCTGGGCCTTCTCCTCGAGCCTCGGCTACTACATCTCGACCCTGTTCACGGACATGAAGACGATCTGGCCATACTCGAGCCTCCTCACGAACCTGTTCGGCATCGTGCCGCCGGTCTTCTTCCCCCTGTCCCTGCTGACCGAGCACGTCGCGTGGGCCTGGGTGCCCGCGCTCCTCGTGCCGACGAGCTCGGCGACGGCCCTCGTCGAGGCCGTCGCGGGGATGCCCGAGATGGGAGGTCTCACGACGACCCAGTACCTCGTTGCGGGCGGCTCCCTGGCCCTCGAGGCGGCCCTCATGCTCCTGTTCGGAATCTACTGGGCGAGGCGCACGGCCCGGGAGGCCTGAGATGGACACCGTCGTGGACGAGAAGGTCCTCGCGGAGTTCCGGAAGGGGCGCACGTTCCCCGCCTTCGCGCTCATCGGCTGGCGCTGGGTCGCGCGGAACCCGGTGGCCACCATCGTGCCCATCCTCCTGCCGTTCTTCTTCCTCTACTTCCTGTCCCTGATCTCCCCGCCCCAGCTCTTCCCGCTCCAGATCGTCGGCGCGATGCTCTTCACGACCCAGAACATCGGGAGCTGGTGCCTGTCCGATTCGGCGTACTGGCGGCTCGAGCAGCGGCTGCAGGACATGTTCGTGGCCTCGCCCCTCGGGAAGTTCCAGTACCTCTTCGGCATCGCCTTCTCGAACCTCATCCCCGCGATGCCCGCCCTGATCATCCTCGGGGTCCTCCTGTCGCTCGTGACCCACGTGTCCCTCTTCGGCTGGTTCGTCCTGGTCGCGGCCGTCATCATGGTCTGGGTCCTCTACTCCGCGATCGGCATCGCGGTCTCGAGCCGACTCCAGAGCCAGATGGAGGTCTGGCCCGTCGGGAACCTCGTCTTCACGACCCTGGGGATCCTGTCGCCGCTGTACTATCCCCTGGCGTTCATCGTGGACAAGGCGCCCCTCTGGGCCGACGTCGCGCGCTTCCTGCCCGCGACCTACGCCGCGCTGATCGTCCAGAGCGCGCTGAGCCTGCCCTACTCCCTCCCCGCCGAGGCTCCGATGGACGCCGTCCTCCTTGTCGTGTCGACGCTGATCGGCATCGCGCTGGCGATGACCCTGTACACGTGGCGCGAGCACTGAGCTTCACTCGGGCTTCGACGGCGGGAGGATCACGATGACGGTGCCTTTGGCCTTGAGGGCGACCTCCCGCTCGTCCCGCGGCAGGAAGCCGTGGCGGCTTGCCTCCCACCGGCCCGCCATGAGGATCGCCTCGATGTCCCGCTCGTCCGCGAAGTCCACGAGATCCCTCCCGATGTCGCGGACCATGAGCACCTTCGGCGTCAGGAGCCGCAGGATGGGCCGGGTCCGGAGCGCCTTCAGGAAGGAGAGCTCCCGGTCCGCGTCGATCAGCGATTCGGGGCGGTACGTCGAGTAGAGGGGCACGATCTGTGGGATCTTGATGACCTTCGCGGCGACGACGTCCACGGCGGGGAAGGTCGAGCTCGCGGTCAGGGCGGCCGCCATGTCGAAGGGCTCGGGCTGGAACTCCTCGAGCACCGGGATCAGGATTCGCCGGAGCGACGGCGGGGGCCCGGCCCGCTCCGGGCCGCGGACCAGGAGGACCCTGCGCCTCCGCAGGTCCGGGATCCAGGAGAGCCGCCGCGGCAGGCGGCCTCCGGCGAAGACGTCCGCCCCGACGGGGACGACGACAGTCTCCGCCTTCGTGCGCTCCGCGAGACTCTCCAGGTCCCGTCCCAGGGCGCGTCGCCCGCCGCGGGCGTTCGATTGCGGAAGGTCCACGAAGGTGTAGGGCACCTCGGTCTCCTTCGCGAGGGCCTCGACGCGACGCTCAAAGCCGCGCCCCTCCCCCGGCTCCAGCCCGGCCCCTGGGAGCCGCACCAGGAGGATGCGGGATCCCGAGTACTCCGCCAGGCTGAGGGCGACCGGGACGGCGGTCTCGTCGCTCCCCCGCAGGGTCAGCGGGACGAGGACGGGGGGACCGCGCTCGACGAAGGGGATGCGCGTTCGGACCTCGGGCTGGGCTCCCAGGACCACCTCGACCCCGGGAGCCAGCGGGGCGGGGATGGCAGGAACCTTCGCCGGGAGCAGGACCCGTCGGACGACATACTTCCGCCCTTCCTCGAGCAGCAGGATGACGGGCGCGATGCTGTAGAGGTAGAGCCAGGTGATGGGCGGGAACGCGCTCGTGGCGAAGACGCCCTGGACGAAAGGCAGATACACGATGCAGAGCAGGATGCCGAGCTCCGCGGCGATGCCCGGCAGGAGCCAGCGGTTCCGCAGAGGGCTCAGCGAGAAGGCGGAGGCCACGTTCGTGCGGGTCGCGAACAGGCTGCCGAGCTGGCCGGCCATGATGCCCGCGATGACCGCGGTGGTCCCCATCGCGTAGGCGTGGAGCTGGTCCGGGGTCGACGGCCACCCCGCGAGGCCGAGGTGCCAGCCCGCCTGGGACCAGACGTGGAAGGCCCAGAAGAGGGCGACGAGCCCGATCATGGTCCCCATGTAGAAGGACCTCAAGAGGGTCCCGAGATCGAACAGCCGTGTTCCCCGCTTCCGCGGCGGCCGGTCCATGATCCCGGGCTCCGGCGGCTCGAGCGTGAGGGCGAGGGAGGGCGGGATGTCCATCCCCAGGTCGATCGCCAGGATCCCCAGCACGCTCAGGGGGAGCGTCTTCGGCGTGAGCAACAGGACGAAGACGACGAACGTGGCGAGCTCCGCCCAGTTGTGGCTGAACACGTAGACGATGAACTTCCTAAGGTTGTCGAAGACGGCCCGGCCGACCTCCGTGCCGTTCACGATGGAGGCGAAGTTGTCGTCGAGGAGGATCATGTCCGCGGACTCCCGCGCCACGTCCGTCCCGGTGATCCCCATCGCGATTCCGATGTCCGCCTCGAGCAGGGCGGGCGCGTCGTTGACGCCGTCTCCCGTGACGGCGACCGTCTCCCCCTTGCCCCGCAGGATGCGCACGACGCGGAGCTTCTGCTCCGGGGTGATCCGGGCGAAGACGAGTTCCGGGGTGTCGAGGATCCGAGAGAGCTCCTCCTCCGGCATCTTCGCGAGCTGGTATCCCGTGACGATGGCCTGGTCTTGCGAGGTGAGGATGCCGACCTTGCGGGCGATGGACTCCGCGGTGAGCTCGTGGTCCCCCGTCATCATGACCACGCGCATCCCCGCGCTGCGCGCCTTGTAGACGGCCTGCGGCACGTCCGCGCGCGGCGGGTCCAAGATCGCAACGAGCCCGACGAAGGTG
>JAJYKG010000097.1 GCA_021788795.1 Thermoplasmata archaeon
GCTGGGCTACCTCGAGCCGGTGAGCGAGCTCGCCGCCGCCATCGCCGCTCACATGCCCGAGCCCCTGGACACCGTCTTCTTCGCCAACTCCGGCAGCGAGGCGATCGAGGCGGCGATCAAGCTCGCGCGCCGCGTGACCGGCCGACCCGGGATCGTCGGGTTCACCGGCGCCTTCCACGGCCGCACGATGGGCGCGGTGGCGCTGACCAGCTCGAGCCTGAACTACCGGACCGGGTACGAGCCGCTCCTCCCCGGCGTCTACCTCGCGCCGTTCCCCAACGTGTATGCCGCGGGCGGTGACGAGGGGCGCGCGACGGAGGAGGCGCTCGCCGCGCTGCACCGGCTCTTCTCGACGCAGATCCCGGCCTCGGAAGTCGCCGCCGTGGTGATCGAGTCCGTGCAGGGCGAGGGCGGCTACAACCCGGCTCCGGTCGCCTTCCTGCAGGCCCTTCGCCGGCTGTGCGACGAGAACGGCATGCTCTTCGTGCGGTCCGTCACCACGAAGGCGTTCCTCGTGGCCGTGGTCGACGGCCCGGCAGGCGCCACGCAGGCGGCGGTGGACGAGACGGCCACCCGCGCGCGGTCGCTCCTCGGGAAGGCGAGCTAGGCGGCCTTCTCCCGCTTCGGGAGGAGCTTGGCCACGCCGTGGAGGATCCAGGTGCGGAGCCGCTGGTACGCGGTCCAGCGCCGCGCGGCGACGATGTACAGGAGGCCGACGGCGATGCCCAGGGCCGCGCCCGCGATCACGTCGGAGGGCCAGTGGACGCCCAGGTAGACGCGACTGATGCCCGCGGCCACGGCGAGGGCGAAGCCCGCGACCTTGACGGGCCATTTGAAGTACACCGCGAGGAACGCGGCCACGGCGAAGATCCGCGACGCGTGCCCGCTCGGGAAGGACGGGTCGCCCTCAAGGGCGCAGGCGTTCGGGACGAGCAGGTGGACGTCCGGGAGGAAGTCGCACGGGCGCGCGCGGTCGAACGCGTACTTCAGGATCTCCGCGATGACGATGACGACCAAGAGGACGCCCAGGAGGTCGACCGCCAGGTCGCGGCGCCCGACCCACCACAGGGGGATCGCGAGCAGCGCGAGGACGTAGGGGAGCGCGAAGTCGGTGAAGACGCTCATCACGACGTCCAGGACGGGGTTCGTCCCGGCCCAGTTGAGCATCCGGAAGATCGTCAGGTCCCAGCCCGGGTACCAGATGTTGTTCCCCGTCATCAGGGCGAGGAGCGGGTACACGGGTCGGGCATCCGGCAGGAGGTCTTAAAGGGCTCGCGGTCGGAATCACGGCAAGCCTCTTGCGGCGGCCCCGCCATCGCCCCGGGGATGCACGACCCCGCGGAGGCCTACCGCCGCCTCCTGGACCGCTACGGCCCGCAGCGATGGTGGCCCGCGGAGACGGACTTCGAGGTCATCGTGGGGGCCCTCCTCATGCAGCAGACGACGTGGGCGAACGTCGAGCGCGCGATCGCGAACCTGCGGGAGGCGGGGCTCCTGGACGTCCACGCGCTCGCCGCCGCCTCCGCGGCCGCGATCCGGCGCCACGTCCGGGTGGCGGGGCTGTACCGCACGAAGCCGGGGCGGATCAAGGCCTTCTGCCGCCACCTCGTGGACCGGTGCGACGGCGACCTCGGGGCGTACTTCGGCCGGCCCACCGCGGAGGTGCGGGCCGACCTGAGGGCCCAGGACGGCGTCGGCCCGGAGACCGCGGACTCCATCCTCCTCTACGCCGGCCGCCATCCCGTCTTCGTAGTGGACGCCTACACGGTGCGGATCGGCACGAGGCTCGGCCTCTTCCGGGCCCGGGAGTACGAGGCCGTGCAGCGCTTCTTCGAGAGCGGCCTGCCGCGGGACGTGGCCGCGTACCAGGAGTACCACGCCCTCCTGGTCGCCCACGCGAAGGCCCTGTGCCGACCGCGGCCCAAGTGCCGCGAGTGCCCGCTCCTCGCCGCCTGCAGCTTCGGGCGACGGCAAACGTCATGAGGCGCCTCTGCCGTGCGGAGGCGTGATGATCCGCGCGGTCACCTTCGACGCCTTCGGCACCCTGATCGACACGGGGCGGGACGTCCTCATCCACGTGGCCCGCGCGGTGTGCCAGGACCACCGGCCCGGGCTCGCGCCGGAGACGCTCCTGGAGACGTGGGACCGCTACTTCTTCGGAGCGCAGTACGACGAGTTCCAGAACCTCGCCACGACCACGGAGGACAGCCTCGAGAAGGCGATGGCGGACCACAGGATCGACGCGGAGCCGGGGCCCTACGTGGAGATGCTCGAGCGCATGTGGAGCCACGCCCAGGCATACCCGGAAACCGCGCGCGTGCTCGCGCGCATGGACGGGCTCCCGCGCGCGGTGGTCTCCAATGCGGACGATGCCTTCCTCAAGGACATCCTCCGGAAGAACGGGCTGGCGTTCGACCACGTCGTCACGTCGGAAGGCGTGCGCGCGTACAAGCCGCGCGCACGGATCTTCGAGGTCGCCCTGGACCGGCTCGGCGCGGAGCCCGGGGAGGTCGTCCACGTGGGCGACTCCCTGACCGCGGACGTGGAGGGCGCGAGCCGCCTCGGCATGCCGACCGTCTGGGTGAACCGCGGGCGCCTGGTCCGCGGCGCGTCCGACCCGCGCCCGGACCACGAGATCCCCGACCTGACCCCCCTCCCCGCCCTCCTCGACGGCCTTCGCCGGGGCGCCTAGCCCGGCCGGACCGCGAGCATATACGGCGCACTTAAGTAAATTCTGGGGCGTATGGGGGTGGGCGGGGGGTGCTCGGCAGAGTGCCCGGGACCACGGTCGGCGAACGCATCGTCGTCCATCTCTCAGGATTCCTGCGTCATGCCGACGCATTCGAGGTTCCCCTCGAGATGACCCAGGACGGCATCGGGTCCGCCCTCGGGATCAGTCGCGCGCACGTGGCCCTGGAGCTCAAGCGGCTCCGGTCGGCGGGGAAGGTCGAGGAGCGCATGGCCCACGTGGCCGCGGCGCGCACCCGCCGGAAGGTGTACAGCCTCACGCCCGCGGGGCAGGAGCTCGCGCGGCGCATGCGGGAGCACGCGCGCACGTGCCTGGTGACCGTCGCCATCCCGGAGGGCGCGGCGACCATGACGGGCGAGGCGGCCCTCGAGGCCCTCCGCAAGGCCGGCATCCGCGAGTCCGAGGGCCTGCAGAGGATCCTGGCGAACGGCGTCGTGAGCCTGGCGCCCCGCCATCCGCCGAAGGCGCCCGTCCCGGTCAGCGCGCCCTTCTACGGCCGGTCCGCGGAGCTCGCCGCCCTCCGGGAGTGGCTCGCCTCGGACCCGCGGCCCATCGCCGTCGTCCTCGGCGTCGCGGGAATCGGCAAGACCGCGCTCATGGACCGCGCCCTGGCGGGCGAGACGCGGCCGCTCCTCAAACGCCGCCTGTTCCCCCATGACGACGCCCACGGGATCCTGTGCTCCTTCGCGGAGTTCCTCGTCCGCAGGGACCGTCGCCGCCTCAAAGGGCTCCTCACGCGGCCCGCGTACGACCCCCTCGAGGCCGTGGCGGTCCTCCGCGAGGACCTCGCCGGCTGCGTCGTCGCCCTGGACGACCTCCATGCCTCTCCGCCCGCGGACGGGCTGATCCGCTCCCTTCTCGAGCGCCCGCTGACGTTCAAGCTCCTCCTGGGCACGCGCGTCCAGCCCTCGTTCTACGAGCCGGGCAGCGCGCCGGGCGAGAGCGTGCGGGAGGTCCCGCTGTCCGGCCTGGACGAGGCGGCCGCGCGCGAGCTCCTGGGCGGGCGGCGCGCGGGCCTGGACCCGCGCGACGTCGCGCGCGTCCTGCGCGCGACGCGGGGGCATCCGCTGGCCCTCGAGCTGTTCGCGGCGAGCGGGCTCGACGCGGGGGCCGTGGCCACGGAGCGCTTCATCCTCGAAGCGGTGCTCGAAGGGGTCGACGACGTGTCCGAGGAGGTGCTCCACGCCTTCGCGGTCCTGCGGCGGCCGGCGAAGTCGCCGGACGCCCTCGGGGCGAGCGTGGCCCAGCTCCGCCGCCTCCTGCGGCGCGCGGTTCTCCAGCACGGGGACGAGGGGTACCTGCTCCACGACCTCGTGCGGGAGTTCTACCTGGCCCGGATGGCCGAGGCGGGTCTGCGGCGCGCGAACCAGAGGGCGGCGGACTACTGGGAGGTGCGGGGCGACCCCCTCGAGGCGGCCTACCACCGGCTGGAGGCCCGGGACCTCGAGGCCGCCGCAGCGCTCCTGGCGGAGCACGGGGAGGCGTACGCGGAGGGCGCCCGCGCGGGGGATCTCGAGGCCTGCCTCCTGCGCCTGCCCGCGAACCGGCGGCCCGTGCGGCTCCTCGCGGAGACGGAGATCTTCCTGGGGAAGTTCGCGGAGGCCCGCGAGATCCTCGAGGCCGCCGTCCGACGGGGCGGACCGGAGGACCGGCTGCGCGCGCGCATCCATCTCGGGCGGATCGAGACGCGAGAGGGCGAGTACGCGTCCGCCCAGCGGATCCTCGCCGCCGCGGTGCGGGAGGCGGGGGACATGGGCGTCCCCGCCCTCGAAGGCGAGGCCCTCCGCGCCCTCGGAGGGGTGGAGCGCCGCCTCGGGAACCTCGGCGTCGCGGTGGAGTACCTCACGCGGTCCGCGCTCCTCCTCGAGGACGCGTCGCGCGAGCGCACGCGCGCGCTGACGGACCTCGGCGCGGCCCTCATCGCCCGGGGGGACCTGGCGGGCGCCAAGGGAAGGCTCGAGGAGGCCCTCCGGCTCGCGAAGAAGGGGAGCCGGGAGCAGGCCGCGATCGAGAACAACCTCGCCATCATCCTCAGCAAGGAGGGCCGCACGGAGGACGCCGCCGGGGCCTTCGAGCGCTCCGCGGAGCTCGCCCTGTCGGCCGGGGAGATCCGGTTCGCCTCGTACGCCCTGGCGAACGCCGCGGACAACCTCCTCCGCCTCGACGCGACGGACGCGGCGGGCACGTGCGCGGAGCGGGCCCTCGACCTCGCCTCGACGATCCGCGACCCCGTGGCCGTGTCCACGGCCCGGGCGAACCTGGGCCTGGTGGCCGCGAAGCGCGGGGAGTGGCCGCGCGCGGAGCAGGAGCTCCTCGCCTCCGTGGACCTGATCTCCCGCCTGGACAACCCGTACAGCCTCGCGAGCCGCTGCGAGGACCTCGCCCACGTGTTCGAGGCCCAGGGCCGGCGGGAGGAGGCGCAACCGTGGCGCACGCGCGCGCAGACGCTGTACTCGCGCCTGCGCGCGACCCCGGGGCCGAGGGCCGGGGGCGGCTGACCGCGCGGCGAATGGAGGCCCCTCGTCCGACAGCCACCGGACAAAACTATTAAGTATGTCTGACACCATCGTGGCCCGACCGCGGGGCATGGCCCCTGCGGCCCAGAACGGGATGGGTTCAGATGATACCACAGAACTTCCGGAGCCGGCGGATCGTCCAGCTCCTCGGGGTTGCGCTGGCACTCGCGATGGTGGCCACGTTCGGACTCGCGGTGTTCCCCGCGGCCCAGGCGAACTTCACGGGCAGCGCCGTGACCCTGTCCCCGGGCAAGTACACGGGGACGAACATCTACGTGCCCGGCGAGCAGATCCAGATCACGCTGACCGCGACGCCGAACGACGTGATCAGCCTCCTGATCGAGGACACGTCGGCCACGTACACGGCGAGCATCAACAACCTGACCATCGGCACGTCGGGCCAGCGGATCGTGCCCTTCACGATCCGCCCCACCTGGCCGGACGGGTTCGTGTACTCCGTGCGGGCCACGGACACCACTTCGGGCCAGGTGCGCACCCGGGCCTTCGGCATCGAGACGTACAGCGTGAACCTGTGGACGGACCGCGCCGCCTACCTGCCCGGGGACTCGGTGAACGTCTCGTGGGCCGTGACGTACATCCAGAACGGCTCCCTGGTCCCGGACGGAGTCGGTGTGCTCCAGGTCTATGACTCCGCCGCGAACAACCTGCTCTCCGTGCCGCAGTACAACTTCAGCGCCCCCCAGGGCAGCTACGCGTTCGCCCTGGCGGCCACCGTGGCGACGGGGCAGCGCGGAACCGTGTACATGTGGTTCAACGACACCGCGGGCCTGCGCGAGTACCAGATGACCACGAGCTTCGCGATCAACCCGCTCGGGATCGTCCTCCAGCTCTCCGCCGCCACCTACGCTCCGGGCGGCGTCGTGAGCATGAACATCTACACCCGCGTCTCGCCGAACCCGGCGAACCCGCACACCTACGACCCCGTGGCGCCCGACATCCCGGTCAGCGTGAACGTGACGGACCTGTCCACCGGGAACGTCGTCTCGGGCTACAGCGCGACGAGCCTCGCGACGGATGCGAACGGCTTCCTGACCTACGTGTTCCAGCTCACGTCCACCCCGACCACGGGCAACTACGAGGTCGACGCGACCGCGACGGCGCATGGCACGATGTCCGCGTCGACGTCGGCCACGTTCGACGTCCAGCCGACCGCGTCCCTCTCCGTGCAGATCAGCCTGAACAAGCTCCAGTACGCGAGCGGGGACACGATCCGCGCGACCGCGCAGGTCTTCCCGAGCACCGCCCGGGTGACGTATGCCTGGACCGTCGTAGACACGGCGACGGGCAACACGCTCGCCTTCGCGCCCAATGTGGGCCCGAGCTATGACTTCACGACCCCCACGACCTACCAGGGCACCCTCCGGATCGGGGTCGAGGTCAACGACGGGAACGGCACGACCGCCTCCGCCTCGGCGAACGCCCATGTGGCCTTCGGGTACCTCGCCCTGAGCCTGGACCGGAGCGAGTTCAACCCCGGGGACACGATCACCGCGACGTTCAACCTCCAGTCCAACGTGATCACGAACCCGACGTACTACTGGCAGGTCCAGGACGCGAGCGGCGCGACCGCCTCGGCCGGGAGCACGACGGGGACGAGCGCGTCGTTCACGACCCCGAGCCCGACGGCGAGCCGCTACTACACCTTCGTGGTCACGGCGAGCCAGAACGGGCGGACCGCGCAGGCCTCCCAGACCGCGGACCAGGTCGCGGGCTACTTCCTGACCGTGACCCCGGACCGGTCGTCCTACAACCCCGGCGACACGATCACGCTGACCTACAGCCTGACGACGCGCGGGACCTCGGCCCTGCCCTCCGTGTACCATTTCCAGCTGGGCATCTACGGGATGCCCTACAAGGCCGTGGACACGACGAGCGCGAGCGGCACGCTGACGTACACGATCCCGGCGGGCGCTCCCACGGGCGATGAGATCCTGCAGGTGTACGAGGGTTCGACGGGATCCAGCACCTTGGTCGTCGTCCACGTCGGCCCGGTGAACCCGCTCCTCATGGACGTCGCGGGCGTGCCCCTGTTCGACATCCTGATCTTCCTGCTCTTCGTCGTGCTGCTCTTGGCCGTCGTCCTCCTGTGGAGGAGGACGGGCATGGGCCGCGCGCCCCCGAGCGCGGAGACCGGGAAGCCGAGCACGCCGCCGCCCCCGCCGCCGAGCGGGCCGAGCCAGCAGACCGCCGGGCCGATGTCCGTCGCCTGCAAGCACTGTGGCGCGTCGATCGAGATCACGACGAGCAAGCGGCCCATCGAGGTCATGTGCCCGTCGTGCGGCGAGACCCAGGTCGTCCAGTGAGCACGTGGGCCCTCCGGGGCCCACCCCTTTCCTTTCCGTTTCCTCCCTTTT
>JAJYKG010000098.1 GCA_021788795.1 Thermoplasmata archaeon
CGTGATGGCCGCGCTCGCCCCGGCCGTGGACGTGGTCGCGGCCTCCCGGACCCTCTCCCTGGGTCCACCCCGGAGCACGGGGGCGACCGAGACGAGGGCCGCGGCCGCGCCCATCCCCACGCCGACGGACACGAGGACCATGGTCAGGGTGGGCAGGAACAGCAGGTCTAGGGCCACGCCGTTGTCGAACGCGAAGAGCTCGGGGAAGTCCCACCATGGGCTCCCGGTCCACTGCACGTTCGCGAAGAACGGTCCCGAGAAGCCGGGGAAGGTGAGCATCTGACCGATGAGCATGGAGAGGAGGGCAAAGGCGGCCGCGATGGCCGCCACGACGAGTCGCGCCCGGCGCGTCCCTAGGAGCGCGCGCGTGCGCTCGAGCGACGCGAGGGAGAGCATTCGCCGGAGTGGGGTCATCGCTTCCACGGGAGGTTGCGCGGACCTACCCGACCGCGGGCCATAAGGGTTCCGTGGCTCGGGAACGGTCACGGCGGCGGAGGGGACTTCGGGGCGGGCGAGATGAACCGGTGCATGAGGAGGAAGTCGGGGTAGGCACCCGCGCGATAGAAGGCCTTGGGCAATTGGCCGTGGCCCTCGGCGTCCTCGACCGCAAGGGGGTTTCCGGATGAGGACCCGGAGCACGGAGTTCCGCGCCCGGTACCACCTGACCCCGGAGGACCTCGCGAGGAAGGTCGGGGTCCGCCGCGAGACGATCCGGTTCCTCGAGAACGGGACGTACGTCCCGTCGCCCAAGCTCGCCCCCGACGTCGCGAAGATGCGGAAGAGCACCGTGGACGAGCGGTTTCCGTTCGACCAGGAAGGAAGGCGCGCGGCCCGGGGCGGGATCGGCGCCGATCGACCCCTCCCGTTTCCCGCGGAAGGGTTAAAACCCGGACGTTCTACCCCCCGCCGGTGCTCTCATGGATCGAAGGGCGAGCGCGGAATGGAAGGGTGGCCTGAAGGACGGGAAGGGCGTGCTGTCGACGGCCAGCGGCGCGCTGAAGGAGGTCCCGTACAGTTTCCTGATGCGGTTCGGGGACGCGGCCGGCACGAACCCCGAGGAGCTCGTGGCCGCGGCCCATGCGGGGTGCTTCTCCATGGCCCTGTCGAGCGAGCTCGAGAAGGCCGGGATGCATCCGGAGGCGATCCGCACGCGGGCGACCCTCCGGTTCGAGAAGACGGACGCGGGCTTCACGGTGACCGCGAGCCACCTCGACGTCACGGCGAAGGTGCCGGGGGCGGACCCCGCCAAGTTCCAGGCCGCGGCGCAGGCGGCGGAGAAGGGCTGCCCCATCTCGCGCCTCCTCAAGACGGACATCTCGATGAGCGCCGCGCTCGAGTAGGCGTCGCAGGCCTGGCGTCCTCAGGGACGCGGAGGCGGCTCGGCCGCGAGTGCGATGGCCCGGCGCATCCGGATGAGGTCGCGGCACACGCCGGCGCGGCGGAACGCTCGCGGCAGCCGTCCGGGGACGACGAAGCCGAACGTCTCGCAGAGGCGCCGGCCCGCGGCGTTCTCGGGCGGCACTTCGAGGTGCACGATCTCGAAGCGGCCCGGGCACCTGCCGAGGGCGTCCTCGACGTGGCCGACGTAGGTCGTGCCGTCGCCCTCCATGGCACGACCCCCTGGACGCCGGAAGGCTTGCCGGAGGATGCCCGCGTGATGGGCAGTCGCAGGGACCGCGGAAGGCGCCCGGGTCGCCTTCCGCCTGGCGGCGTACGACCGGAACCAGGCGAGCGAGCCCGTGAAGCGTCTCTACGGGCCGCGGACGTCGAGCCACGGCGGGAAGTACGTGTACCGGAGGAAGGGACTGCTGGATGAGATCCCGCACGTGCGGCTCATCTGGGGGGTGGTGATCGTGCGGACGGAGGACGCGGAGCGGGTCCAACAACAGCTCAAAGCCTACGGCGCGGAGATCCACGAGCGCCGCATCCTTTTGACCCGCGAGGACTTGGCGTCGCTGGAATACGGACCTGCCCCGCGGGCGTTCCCGCGACTTCCCCGTGGCGATACCAGCCGTGAGAATCGATAGGCAAGCTAGATTACCACGGTTCTCGTCTGCTTGCCACGGCGCCCTAGCGTGGCCGGGCAAGGTGTCACCTATACCACCCCTTAAGTACGACTGCGCTCAATCACCACATCGGCAACCCCGGCGAGCGTGGAGGTTTTCTCATGGCCTACCCTGAGCCGATTCCCGAGATCAAGGGAGCCCACGCGCGGGAGTTCCTGAGGCGCCTCGACGATTTCCGGCTCACGTCGAGCCAGAAGCGCCTTTACCAGGGCGCAAAAGAGTTCTATCTCCGCACGAAGCCCCGCGAGTAGGGCGGGCATGGCGCCGGACCCCTTCGCCCATCCGGTCGACATGGGCGAGGACCGGCTGCGGGTCGAACGGTTCGTCGAAACCCGGAACGTCCAGAGCTTCGACTGCGGCGACAAGGACCTGAACGACTTCCTGTGCACCGAGGAGGTCGCTCGCTACGATCGTGAGAACCTGGGCCGGACGTACCTGGCCTACTACGAAGGGGATCTGGCCGCTACTTCACGGTCAGCAACGACGGGCTACGGGTCGAATACCTGAAGACCGTGAAGTCGTTCTCCAAGCTCGCGCGCATGAAGATCGAGACAATCCCCGCGCTCAAGATCGGTCGCCTGGCCGTGGACCGCAGGTACCAGAACCGCGGCGTGGGCCGCCTGCTGATCAAGTACATCGCGGGCATGGCCATCGAGATCGGGCGGGGGACGGGCATCCGCCTTCTCATCCTCCAGGCGAAGCCCCAGTCGGTGCCCTTCTACCTGAAGGCTGGCTTCCAGCTCACCTACGAGGTGAAGCGGGAGCGCGGCCGCCGGAACCGGACGATGTTCCTGGACCTCTTCCGGATTGAGGAAGAATAGGCACCCGGCCACGTGCCGTATGCCTGGGAATACGGCGTACGGCACGCGGATCGCGCTCCCCTTGGCGACGTACGACAAGGACCGGGCGATCTCGTGAAGCGCCTGGTCGGGCCGCGGACGTCGAGACACGCTGGGAGGAACGAGGGTGAGCCTTAAGCGGCCTCGAGTTCTACCCGCGGTCCGATGACGCGGATCTGCATCGTCGGCACGGGCCACGTCGGCCTGGTCTACGCGGTCGCCTTCACGCTCCAGGGGCACACGGTCGTCGGGACGGACGTGGACGCGGCGGCCATCGCCTCGCTCCGGAAGGGCAAGCCGACGTTCTACGAGCCCGGGCTTTCCGCCGCGCTGGCGAAGGCGCGCCGGACGAAGCGCCTGTCCTTCTCCACGGAGATCGCCGCGGAGGCGTCGGCGGCGGAGGTCGTGTTCCTGGCCGTCGGCACGCCGTCCCGAGAGGACGGCTCCATCGACACGTCCTACGTGGAGAGCGCCGCGCGGACGGTCGGCGAGGGGATGCGCGCCGCGAAGGGCTACCCGGTGGTTGCGGTCAAGTCCACGGTGATTCCGGGGACCACGGAGACGGTCGTGCGGCCGGCCCTCGAGGCCGCATCCGGCAAGGCGGCGGGAGAAGGCTTCGGCCTCTGCATGAATCCCGAGTTCCTCCGCGAGGGGTCCGCGGTGGAGGACGCGCTCCACCCGGACCGGGTCGTGATCGGCTGCCTGGACAAGCGGTCCGGGGACGCGCTCGCGCGGGTGTACGCGAAGCTGCGGGCCAAGAAGCTGAGGACGGACCTGCGGACCGCGGAGATGGTCAAGTACGCGACGAACGCGTTCCTGGCGACCAAGGTCTCCTTCGCGAACGAGCTCGCGGACCTGTGCGACGCGTTCGGCGGCCTCGACGTGGACCGCGTCGTGGAGGGCATGGGGCTCGACGCGAGGATCAACCCCCGGTTCCTGAAGGCGGGCCTCGGGTTCGGCGGCTCGTGCTTCCCGAAGGACGTCCGCGCCCTCCTGGCCGCGGGGCGAGCGAGCGGATATGAGTCCGCCCTCCTCCGGGCCACGCTCGACGTGAACGATGTCCAGCCGCGGCGGGCCGTGGCCCTCGCGGAGGCGGCCGCGGGCGACCTGCGCGGGCGGCGGGTCGCGATCCTTGGGCTGTCCTTCAAGGGAGGCAGCGACGACATCCGCGAGTCCCGTGCGATCCTGCTCGCGCGGGCCCTCCTGGAGAAAGGCGCCGTCGTCGTCGGCTACGACCCCGAGGCTTCCTCGGCGTTCCACGCCGTCGTCCCGGACGTCGAGATCGCGCCGGACGCGGCGAGCGCTCTCGCTCAGGCCGACGTGTGTATCGTGCACAACGACTGGCCCGCGTGGCGCAGGCTCAAGGCCAAGGACTTCGCGGGGATGCGGCGAAAAGTCGTGATCGACGGGCGGAGGATCCTCGACCGCAAGGCGATGCAGGGCGTCGAGCTGCGCGTGCTCGGCGGGTGAGGCTCAGCCGCCGACGAGCCCCTTCTTCCGCAACTCCTCGTACGCGTTCTCGAACCCGTCCCTCGCCTCGACCGTCTGGCCCCAGGAGACGAGCTCCTTCATCCCGTCCTCGAAGGCCACCTTGGGTTCGTAGCCCAGGAGCCTCCGGATCTTCGAGAGGTCCGCGAAGCAGTGCCGCACGTCCCCGGCCCGGAACTTGTTCTCGACCGTCGGGCGGACCTGGCTCCGGTAGAGGTGGAGGAGGACGCCGGCCACGTCGAGGATGGACGTCGCCCGGCCGCTGCCGACGTTCACGGCCTGGTAATCCGCGCCTCCCTTCTCCATCGCGAGCGCGATCGCGCGGGCGATGTCGTGGACGCTGACGAAGTCTCGGGTCTGCCGCCCGTCCTCGAAGACCACGGGCGGCTGGCCGTTCTTGATCCGCGCTTGGAAGATCGCCGCGACGCCGGTGTACGGGTTGTCGAGGCTCTGCCTCGGCCCGTAGACGTTGAAGAAGCGCAGGGCGACCGTGGGGAGGCCGTACGCGCGGCCGACGCTCAGGCACAGTTCCTCCTGGTCCCGCTTCGTGACCGCGTACACGGAGTTCGTCTGGAGGGGCTTCGTTTCCGGGGTCGCGACGGGCTCGAGAGTCTTTCCGCACTCCGGGCAGTGGACCTCCCAATCCTTCCGGGGGAACTGCGCCTCCGGGCGGAGCTCCGGGGCGACGTCCCCATGGTCCGGGCAGCGGTACGCGCCCTCCCCGTAGATGCTCATCGACGAGGCCACGAGGAGCTTCTTGACCCCGTGCTTCCCGTCCGCGAGGATCTGCAGGAGCTTCGCCGTCCCGCCGACGTTCGCGTCGACGTAGCGCGTGACCTGGTACATGCTCTGCCCGACGCCGACCATCGCGGCGAGGTGCACGACGACCTCGGCGTCGCGGAGGAGCGGCTTGAGGACGCCGTCCTCGAGGATGTCCTGGAAGTGGTATGTGGCCTTGGGGTTCAGGTAGTCCGGCTTCGCCTTGTGGACCTGCGGTTCTAGGTTGTCGACGACCTCGACGGCGTGGCCCTGGACCACGAGGGCGTCGACGAGGTGGCTGCCGATGAAGCCCGCGCCGCCGGTCACGAGGATGTGCTTCGTCGTCATGGATGGTCTCCCTTCACGCGGATGTGCCCTTGAAGAAGTCGATCGTGCGCCCCAACCCATCCGCCAGGGAGACCTTCGGCTGCCACCCGAGGACCGTCCGCGCCTTCGTGATGTCGGGGCACCGCACCTTCGGATCGTCGGGAGGCAGCGGCCTGTACACGATTCCGACGTCCTTGCCCAGGAGTCTCTGGATGATCGCGGCCATCTCCGCGATCGTGCGCTCGTCCGGGTTCCCGAGGTTCACCGGGCCCTCGACGCGGTCTGCGGTCAGGAGGCGCCAGATGCCTTCGATGAGGTCGTCCACGTAGCAGAAGGACCGCGTCTGCGATCCGTCGCCGTACACGGTGAGGGGCTCGCCCCGGAGCGCCTGGCCGACGAAGTTCGGGACCACGCGGCCGTCGTCGAGGCGCATCCGCGGGCCATAGGTGTTGAAGATGCGGGCGATGCGGACGTCCACCCCGTGCTCGTGGTGGTACGCCATGGCGAGGGCCTCCGCGAACCGCTTGCCCTCGTCGTACACGCTGCGCGCGCCGTTGGGGTTCACGTGGCCCCAGTACGTCTCCGGCTGCGGGTTGACCTCCGGGTCCCCGTACACCTCGGACGTGGACGCGAGGAGATGGCGGGCGTGCTTCGCCTTCGCGAGGCCGAGGGTCTTGTGCGTCCCGAGGGCGTTCACCTTGAGCGTCTGGATGCCGTACTTCGCGTAGTCCACCGGGCTGGCGGGGGACGCGAAGTGCAGGACGAAGTCCACCTTGCCGGGGATCCTCAGGTCCTCGGTCACATCCTGCCGGACGAAGGTGAACTTCGGGTGCCTGCGGAGGTCCTTGAGGTTCTGCCGCGACCCGGTGATGAGGTTGTCCACCGCGACGACGGCGTGGCCTTCGGCCAGGAGACGCTCGCAGAGGTGGCTCCCGACGAAGCCCGCGCCGCCCGTGACGACGGACCTAGGCATGCCCGAGCAGCTCCTTGAGGAAGGCCGTGGCGCCCTCCCGGTACTCCTGGTCCTGGAGTGTGAGCTCGACGTGCGCGCGGAACCAGTCCATCTTCGTGCCGATGTCGTACCGCCGTCCGGAGAAGCGGTAGGCGTACATCGGCTCCGTGCGGCGCAGGACGCGCAGGGCGTCCGTGAGCTGGACCTCGCCGTTCCTCCCCGGCGGCGTGGCCCGGATGGCGTCGAAGATGCTCGGCGTGAGCACATAGGTGCCGCTGATCCCGAGCCGCGAGGGCGCGTCGGCGAGGGCGGGCTTCTCCACAAGGTCGGCCACCTCGAGGGTGCGGTCGTCTACGGCCTTGCCCGGCTTGATGATCCCGTAGTCGGAGACCTTCGCATCGCGGACCTCTTCGACCGCGACGACCGGATGGTGGAGGCGTTCGTAAGCGTCCCACAGCTGCTTGGCGACGGGCGGATTCGCGACGTTGATCGTGTCGCCCAAGGTGACGAGGAAAGGCTCCCGCCCGACGTGCATCTCCGCCTGGAGGACCGCATCGCCGAGGCCCCGCGGCTCCTTCTGCCGCACGAAGTGCACGTGGGCCTTCGAGGAGAGCTCCTCGAGCTCCCGGTACGCGCGCACGTCGTGGTTGTTGCGCAGGACGGCGTCCCATTTCGGTGAGGCGTCGAAGTAGTCCTCGATCGCGCGCTTCTCGCGACCCGTGACGATGAGCAGGTCCGTCGCGCCCGCGGCCACGGCCTCCTCGACCACCCAGTGGATCGCCGGGCGGTCGACGACCGGGAGCATCTCCTTGGGCTGCTCTTTCGTGAGCGGCAGGAAGCGCACGCCGAGTCCGGCGGCCGGGATAACGGCTTTCATTCGTCCCTCCACCCGCGGTGAGGTTGTCGGGGCGACGGGGCGAGGCGGACTTAAGGGTTTCTCAGGCTAACGCGTTCAGCCACCCCGGCGAGCCCGGATTCAGTGCGGATCGAGGGCCGGCCGTCCGAGCCCGCCTCTCACGGAGTCGTCTTCGGGTCCGGGTACGTGATGCCCCAGCTCCGCCGCTTCCGGCGCGCGTGCCACGCGTCCACGGCGGTCGGCCTGCAGGCGT
>JAJYKG010000099.1 GCA_021788795.1 Thermoplasmata archaeon
CCCTGGTAGTCCACGATGAGGCTCCCAGAGTCCCCGCCGCCGCTGAAGGCGCCCTTGTCCCCCTCGATGATCATCTGGTCCGTGAAGAGGTACGAGCCCGTGGCGCAGCCCACGCGAAGGGTGGCGCTCACGTCCTTGACCACGCCGTTGGTCACGCGCGTCGTGCGCCCGCTCTTCATCACCTTCTCCTCGAGGTCCGCGGCCCGCGTGCCGCGGATGCGACCGATGTTCAGGATGTCCGGGGTCACGTCCCGGGGGTCGTAGGGCAGGGCGAGGGCTGCGTCCACGCTGTTCGTCTCCTCGGCCTGGACTTTGACGAAGGAGTCCAGGCGGGCGATGACGTCCTTGTCCTCCTTGCCGCCGTCGTACCGGCCCGGCTGGAGGATGGGGTCGCCCTCCACGCCGCGGTTCTCGTTCGCGAGGACGTGGTTGTTGCTCAGGATGTACGTGTCCTGGCCGCGCTTCACGAGGCCGCCGAGCGTGCCCGCGGTGATCGCGTAGTGGCCGATGGAGAGCCCGCCCATGACCGGGCGGACCTTGCGGTGGTAGATCGGCGGCAGCGGGCGCCAGATGGAGAACTCGCCCGACTGCTCCACGTCCGTCGGCACGCCCTCGATCTCGTCCGGGAGGACCTCCCCGTCCTTCACGAGGAGCGGGTGGAGCTTCTCCTTCACGTAGAACTTGACCGCGACCTCCGCGGTCGGCATGCCGCGCGTGCGCTTCCTCCCCAGCCCGATTCCCACGACGTTCGGGTGGACGTGGGCCTCCATGCCCTGCGTCTCCACCCCGAGGTACTCGGCCTCGCAGACCGCCTTCGCCTCTTCCGGCTTCATGCCCTCCCTCCTAGAGCGCCTTGAAGGGCCCCGAGACGACGATCTCGACGGGCACGTCTTCGAGGGCATCCGGGACGGCCTTGCGGACCTTCGGGCTATCCTTCTCCACGTACACGCGGATGACGGTGCGGTCCCCGGACCGGCCGATGCCCACGCCGACGACGCCCGGGGTCTTCATCAGGCGGGCTTCGTGGCGCCTCTTGACCTCCTCCACCGAGGCCATGTACCGCACAACGACCGCCAAGACGATAAAACCGCGGTAGGGATTCCCTTCTCGGGGGCGAGAAATGGAGGAAGGGGCGGGGGAGGACCGGCCCCCCCACCGGCCGCCCGAGGGGGCGGGGCCACTCACGCGGGCGGCGGCCGGATGTACCCGTCCTGCATCAGGGTCTGCGTCTCGTCGTGAGCTCTCTTGATGAGCCGGTACGCGTTGTCATGCAGTTCCTGACGGCTCGGCTTCACGCGCGCGATGCCCTGCTCCTCGGCCTTCATCGCAACCGCGACGGCCTCGCTCACGAAGACCTCCAGGTCGTCCATCGTCGGCACGATGTGCTCTTCGTCCAGCCCGCGTTCCTCTTGGAAGCGCGCCAGTTCGGTCGCCGCGGCGATGCACATCTCGTCGGTGATTGTCTTCGCGCGCACGTCGAGCGTGCCCCGGAAGATCCCGGGGAACCCGAGGCTGTTGTTGACCTGGTTCGGGAAGTCGCTGCGGCCCGTCGCGATGATGCGAGCGCCGGCTTCTTGAGCCTCCCAGGGCCAGATCTCGGGGACCGGATTCGCAATCGCGAAGATGATCGAATCCTCGGCCATGCCTGCGACCCATTCCTTCTTGATCGTGCCGGGCCCGGGCTTGGATGCGGCGATCACCACGTCGGCGCCCTTCATGCCTTCCGCGATGCCGCCGTGGCGGTCCTCGGCGTTCGTCACCTGGGCGAGTTCCCACTTCTCCACGTAGTCCTTGGACTGCGCCTCGAGGTCCTTGCGGTGCTTGCAGATGATGCCCTTGGAGTCGACGAGGATGAGGTTCTTCGCGCTCGCGCCGGCGTCGAGCAGGACCTTCGCGGTGCGAATGTTGGACGCGCCGGAGCCCACGAGGGTGATCGTCGCCTCGGACATCTTCTTGCCGACCACCTTGAGGGCGTTGATCACGCCGGCCACGTTGATCGTCGCGGTCCCCTGCTGGTCGTCGTGCCACACGGCGATCTCGCACTCCTTGCGGAGGCGCTGGAGGATGTAGAAGCACTTGGGCTGGGAGATGTCCTCGAGGTTGATCCCGCCGAAGTTCGGGGTGATGAGCTTCACGGTCTCGATGATCTTCTCGGGGTCCTTCGTCGCGAGCGGGATGGGCACCGCGTCGATGCCGCCGAGGTACTTGAACAGGAGGCCCTTGCCCTCCATGACCGGCAGCCCCGCCTCCGGGCCGATATCGCCGAGGCCCAGGACCCGCGTCCCGTCCGTGACGACCGCCACGTTGTTCCACTTGTTGGTCAGGGACCAGACCTTGCTGGGGTCCGCTTTGATCTCGAGGCAAGGCTGCGCCACTCCCGGCGTGTACCAGATGCCGAAGTCCTGAAGGCTCCGGACCGGGACGCGTGGCACGACCTCGATCTTGCCCTGGTAAAACGGATGATATTTCGCGCTGAGTTCCTTGGGCAGGTTCGCTTTCTTCAGGTTCTCCTCAACTTCCTGCGGGGTTGGGGCCTTGATGACCTTACCGGCCGGTCGCTTCTTCTGTGCGAGCATCATGTCACCCGAGGGCGATGGGGCGTCAGACCCCCAGTGCCCGTTTAAACCTTTCTCCCATGAAGAATGTTCGATGGGTACCGAATGGTCTGGTAAAGGGGGCCGAGCGAAACCCTTCACGACATGCGCCGATATCCCGAGGTTTATCCCGCACCGCGGACCTCGTCCGGTCGTGCTGACCTCCGTCGTGGACCGCACGGGCCAGGTGAACCCGGACGACGTGCGGGGGACCTTCGAGGAGGTTGAGCGCAAGTTCGCGGCGCATGCGTTGCGCATCGCCTGGCCCGTGGCCATCGAAATCGTGCGGATGCCCATCATGGGCGCCACGAAGTCCGCGAAGGGGCACCACACCCTGTACGCGTCCTTGGACGCGTTCCGCTCGAACGCTTTCGACGGATTGCTCGCTCACGAGGCGGGGCACATGATTCGCACGGAGACGCGGCATCCCTCGCACGACCCCGCGGTCTTCGGACGGATGGGCAGGAGCGTCCGCGTGCCTCGCGAGGGTCTGCAGGCCCTCGGGGAGGCCTTCAACCACGTGCAGGACATCTACGCGGACGACCTCTCGTTCCTCACGGGCTTCGAGGACCGCGCGCACGAGTTCTTCCGGGTCTGGATCGAGGGCAACAGCCGCACGCGGAGCAAAGACCGGTGGACGAACGTGAGCCGGAGCGTGACGAACGGGTTCGCCCTGGGGAACCTGCGCCGGCACGGGCTCCTCGCAGTGGGAGATCCCCTCCTCACGCGCGCCCGGAACTTCGACCGCCGCGTCGGCTTCGAGGCCGTGGACGGCTTCGCCGAGTTCTTCGCGACGTTGCCGCCGGACCCGACGGTCGAGACGTTCGTGGACCGAGTGGGTGCCCTCGCCGCGTCCATGACCCGGGCCGCCCGTTCCCGCAGCCTTTAATAGCGAGGCGAATGTGTCTCGCCATCTCCTCCTGGGGCGACCACATGCCGGAAGAGCTTGACACCACCGCGGTGCCGCCGCACATCATGGCGGCCATGCGCGAACGGATGAAGATGGCCCAGCGCATGGGGAAGATCAAGCACAAGATCGTGGTGATGTCCGGCAAGGGGGGCGTTGGAAAATCGACCGTGTCCTCGAACCTGGCGTGCGTCCTCGCCTCGGGTGGGAAGGTCGGCCTCGTCGATGCGGACGTCACAGGGCCGGACATCGCGATGATCATGGGCGTCGAGGACGCGGAGGTCGTCTCCAAGGAGGTCGGCCCGGAGACGCTCATGGAGCCCGTGACCGGACCGAACGGCGTGAAGGTCATCTCCATGGCCCACCTGATCGACCGCGACACCGCGGTGGTCTGGCGCGGGCCGCTGAAGATTAAGGCCCTCAAGCAGATGCTCTCCGACGTGGACTGGGGGGAGCTCGACTACATGGTCATCGATCTGCCGCCGGGCACGAGCGACGAGCCCCTCAGCATCGCCCAGGAGATTCCCGACGCGGACGGTGCGGTCGTCGTCACGACGCCCCAGGAGGTCTCCCTCCTCGACGTCCGGAAGAGCATCAGCTTCGCGAAGGCCGTGAACCTGCCCATCCTCGGCGTCATCGAGAACATGAGCGGCCTCGTCTGCCCACACTGCGGCAAGGAGATTGATGTGTTCAAGGTCGGGGGCGGCGAGGCGGCCGCGAAGGAGCTCGGTCTCCCGTTCCTGGGCCGCATCCCGCTCGACCCGCGCATCGTCGTCGGCGGCGACGCCGGGAAGCCGTTCGTCCTGGAGCACCCCGACTCGCCCGCCGCGAAGGCGTTCCTGGGGATCGTCAGCGCGCTGAGGGCCCAGCTGAAGGAGCCCAAGCCCCGCCCCTCGGGGCCGCTCGTGAAGTGACTACGTCCACTTGTTGAGGACGGCCTCGATCTGCGGCCTGGGATACGCGCCCACAATCCCGTCCACGAGCTTCCCGTCCTTGAAGACGAGCATCGTGGGGATTGACATCACCTGGAAGCGCTGCGCGGTCCTCGGGTTCTCGTCCACGTTGAGCTTCCCGAGCCGCATCTTGCCCGCGCGGTCCCGCGCGATCGCCTCGAGCGTGGGCGAGACGCGGAGGCACGGACCACACCAAGCGGCCCAGAAGTCCACGAGGATCACGCCGGGCTTGCGGATCTCCGCCTCGAAGTTCGCGTCCGTGAGGAGGACCGGCTTCCCATCGGGAGATGCCGCGGGGGGAGGGGTGGGGGATCGTTTCGGGTTCATGAGCTCTTGGAGCTTCCGGGCTCGGATGGCCTCCAATTCGGGATCGTCGACCGCCATGGCGGTTCGACGGGGGCGCTACACTAAAAGCCTTTGGCAATACGAATACCGATTCGGCTGGGGGAAACCGCCGGGCGACCCGTCTTACGCCGGGAACCTCGTGAGCTCATGGACCTCGGGCGCCATCGAGCCCAGCAGGGCGGCCTCGCGGCGGATCAGGGCGAACTCGCGGTCTTGGAGAGCGGAAGGGTCCAGCGGGATCAGGAGGATCGCGTCGTGGAGGGCGACGAGCTCGTTGAGGTCGTGGAGAAGCGCGAGCACGGAGCTGAAATCGTTGTGCGCGACGAGGTACTCGAAGCCGTCCAGGAGGACGACCGCGTTGGCGCCCACGGAGATGAAGTGCTCGATGGCGAGAGCGACCTTCTCCGGAGGCGACGGCCGGACGGAGTTCTTCTCCGTGGCCACGCGGCTGAGCCAGAGGATCGGCGTCTTCTCCAGCCCGAAATCCTGCATGATCGTCTTCGGCGAGCGGCGGCTGATGCAGAGCCCCTGGGCGCCGTGGGTCACCAGGTCGCGGAAGATCTCGAAGCTCTGCGCGCCGTCCCGCTCGAGGACCGCGTAGGTCTTCGCCCGGTCCAGGTCGTACGTCGCCTTGGTGGCGGATTGGGTCTCCGCCACGGGCACGATGAGGTCCTGGAGGAACGATTTCTCCCGGATGGCGAATGCGATGAGCCCGATGAGCGCGATCTCCACGACGAACCCGGGCGCGCGCAGGTCGATTCCGTAGTTCGGGAGGACGATCTCGAACAGGAGTTCGCAGACCGGGATGCCGCTGATCCCGAGGAGGATGAGGTAGGTGTCCCGGCGGACGTCCGGGCCGGCGTTGGTGCGCCGCATGTGGGTCAGGAAGCGGTAGAGCGCGTACAGGGCCACCATGCCCACGGCCAGGCCGTTCACGAAGAGGAAGTACGGCTCGAAGCGGATGGTGATGAGCGGGTACTGGGTCAGGTCCACGGTCTCCGGGGAGATGTAGATCGCCAGGACGGCCACGGCCATGATGAACACGTAGAAGACGTACGAGTTCGGGAACTCGTCCGTCATGTACTTTACGAAGTCCTTGCGCGTCGTGATCTCCGGCGTCGTCGCGACGACGATGAACGCGCCGATCGCGATGCCCCACGCGTAGTAGATGGTCGCCTGGACCTTCTTCGAAAGGAGGATGCTGTTCGTGAGGGCGGCCGGGTCCGACACGCTCGGCTGGGTGAAATAGATGGAGATGAGGGTGTTCGAAATCACCGCGCCCATGAGGAGGAACGTGGCGAACAGGAGGACGTGCTTCTGGAACACCTTGTGCGTCTTCTGCCGCGAGATCGCGATGACGACGAGGAGGGAGAGGAAGAGCGCGCTGACGGCGCTCAGGATGGCGACGACGTTCAGGTCGCTGGCCAGAAGGTGACCTCCTCGACCGTTGGGACGTCTCCCCCGTGGCGGTCCCTAGCTATATAAGCGGTCCCCGTCTGTTATCGGGTGCGATTCCATCCCTCCATTGTCCTGCTACCGGTATTGAGAATCGCCACGGATAACCTCGCCGTGCGTCTTGATAACCCCGTGGTCCAAGCGGGTGCAGGTTGCGGCAGTGACGGCCCAGGCGTATCAGGTTCTTGGTATCAACCGCGAGGACGTGGAACTGCTCTCGCACACCGTGCTCCGGCTCGGGGGCTATGCCGAGGGGCTCTTCGACTTCCACGCGTTCGGGTTCGACAAGTCGGTCCTCCGGCAGCACATCTCGAACGTCTACGAGATGCTCCTTCACATGAAGGAGCGCTCGACGACCTTCGGGTTGCCCCTCCGTCCGCCGAACCTCCCGCCGAGCGCGTTCTGGGAGGACCAGGGCGAGACCTGGAACTACCTCCAGACCCTGCGCTTCGCCGCGGGCTCGGTCATGATGTCCGAGGACTACCGGGTGGGCATGAGCCCGGACAACCTCTACAACGCCCTCACCGCGAAGGTCCTCCACAAGTGCATGATCGGGATCTTGGACGACCTGATCGACAAGGGCGATTACTCGTACCTGGAGGCGAAGGACCTCCACCACCTCGTCCTCACCTCGATGGTCGACCCGGACTTCGACGAGACCGTGTACATGAAGCGCCTGATCTCCATGCTGCGCCAGGAGCACGTGCCGCTGTTCGACCTGATGAACAGCATCACGAAGGGGTTCAACGCCCTCTGGAACCACTCGCCCCACGGCGCGGACTACTTCTACCAGATGGAGGTGCTCGACGAGCGCGTCGCGCTGGGCCAGGCGCTGACGATGTTCCAGAAGCAGCCCAACTTCAGCCTCACGAAGATGAGCAAGGTCGCGGACGCGTTCTACGAGCCGCAGGGGGACATGAGCTGGTGGGAGAAGCTCGGCGCGCACGTGTCCACGACGGTGCGCTACAACTTCATCGACATGGCCTTCGCCGACCGCGCGTACGACCTGAAGCAGCTGCAGGACTTCCTCTCGGGCTGGTACTACTACGACACCGCGATCATCCTCATGGACCACGTCACGAGCATCCACCAGGACCTGCGGAACGGGATCGCGAACCTCTCCCTGATCGCGATGCGGACCACGGAGCTCGAGAACGTCACGAACCTCAAGTCGTACAACCCCGCCCTGACCGTCGAGGACTACGACGCCCACCTGCGGCGCATCGCGGAACT
>JAJYKG010000100.1 GCA_021788795.1 Thermoplasmata archaeon
CTTCTTCCAACAGAGCTCGGTCGTGGACAAGGGGCTGAAGGAGAAGGACATCAAGTGGGCGCGGCTGGACACCGCGATCGGCGCGGTCTTCACGATCCTCTGCGCCGTATTCATGATCATCATCGTTGCCACGGTCATCCCGGGATCGAACGTTCAGGATGCTGCCACGGCATCCATCCAGATCATGAGGGTCGACCGGTACGTGGGCGCGATCATGGCGATCGGCCTGTTCGACGCTGGATTGCTGGGGGCCATCTGCATCTCGCTCGCGAGCTCGTGGGCGTTCGGTGAGGTGTTCGGCTGGTCCCACTCGCTAAACAACCGTGTCACCCAGGCTCCCTGGTTCTTCCTCTTCCGCTTGGCCATCCTCTGCGTGGCCGCCACGATTGTCCTGATTCCGGGTGCGCCCCTGATCATGATCACCCTCTTTGTGCAGGTGATTGCGGTGACGCTCCTGCCCGCCGCGCTGACTTTCCTCCTGCTCCTCCTGAACCAGGAGGAAGTGGTCGGGAAGTACAAGAACAACCGGTTTCAGAATGTGATTGCGACCGCGATCATCGTCGCAATCATCATCTTGTCCACGTTCTATGCCATCAGTTCCATCTTCCCGGAGTGGTTCGCATGACGACGGTAGTCCAGGGGTCGCAGACCGGGAGACCGAGTCCCCTGCGACGCGCGGTGGAGAAGGTGCGTGAGATCAACCAGAAGTACGCGAAGCCGCGCATCAAGATGTCCCGGGCGGTCAAGTTCTCCCTGCTCATGCTCCGCCTGTACCTGATCTTCCTCGTGGGGTTGCTCCTCTTCCGACTGATCACAGGGAGAGGGTGATGGCATGGCCGCGATACCTCCGGGTGTGGACGGCTCGACAAGGTTCTACTTCCTCAACGACCTGATCGGAACCAAGGTCCTGGTCCAGGGAAAGAAGGTGGGCAAGCTCGGAGACCTGCTGGTCTCCGGCAACGATGCGATTCCTGGGGTGACTCACATTGTGGTTGCTCGGCCGTTCGGCACTCCCACGCTCTTCGTCCCCTGGGAGGACGTCGCTTCCTTCTCGGAGGAGGAGGTCGTCCTCGCGAAGGCGAACCTCGAAACGTACGTAGCGGAGCCCTCGGGGAGCGCGGTCCTCCTGAACGACTACGTCAAGGACAAGAAAGTCCTCGATATCGCCAACCGGGAGGTGGAGATTGTCTATGACATTCGCCTGGCTCTGAAGGGTGGCCGGCTGTACGTCAGCGACGTCGACCTGAATCGGCAGAGGCTTGCCCGCCGCCTTGGGATGGACTTTCTGGCCCGCAACAAACCCGAGCACGCGGTCCATCCGAAGATGGTGTCTTGGGCCTACGTGCAACCCTTGGAAAATCTCAGCAGCCTATCGGGTGATATCCACCTGCGGATCCTGAAGGAGAAACTCCTGGACCTTCCGCCGATGGACCTTGCTGATGTCCTTGAGGTCATGGATCATGCGCAGCGGGTCCAGGTGTTCGACGCTCTGGACAACCAGACGGCGGCCCAGGTGCTCGGCGAGACGGAGCCCCGGGTCCAGCGCGAGATCCTCGCGTCGACGAGCGCGGAGCGGGTGGAGAAGATCTTTGCGCACCTCTCGCCGGCGGAGATTGCGGAAATCATCTCCATCCTCCCTCGGGACGGGTCGCGGGAGATCCTCGAGGCGCTCAAGAAGGATATCGCCCCGAAGGTCCACCAGATCCTCACGGAGTACGACGTGCCGGTGTCCACCCTCGCCGTCCATCGGCTGCTACTGTTCCCCGGGGACCTCACCGTCGACGATGCGTTCAAGCGCTTCCGGCTCCAGGCTCCGTTGAGCGATGTGACCATGTACGTCTACGTAACCGGGACGGAGCAAGAGCTCCGCGGTGTCGTGGACATCAACGAACTCCTTCAGGCAGACCCCAGGAGCAGGTTGGAACAGATCATGACGCGAACGGTGGTGACCGTCGCTCCATCCATGTTGCGGGACGAGGTGGAGGCCCTGTTCCGGAAATACCACTTCCGGGCCATCCCCGTCGTCGACCAATCTCGGCATGTCGTCGGGGCGGTACGGGAGAGAGATGCGTTCCTGCACCTGCCGACCTGAGTGGGAGGCTTGCGATGTGTTCCCATTTCCCTGGCCCGACGCGCTGGGACGGTTCCGCGGGCGTTCCGAAGTTTCGGGAATCGGGCCATCACCCTAAACCGTCCGAACGGGCGGCCCGGGTTGGGTCTGTAATTACAGAATCCTGAAAGGGCATGGGACCTTGGACGGAAATCTAGCAGACGCGTTCGGCCGCGGGCTGGTCAGCACGCGAGACGGGGGACAACTCGAAACCCATGGCTAAAGAAATCGTGGAACGGCTGCGGTCGGACGAGCAGGAGGGGCTGACCGATCAGGAGGCGCGGGAACGCCTCAAGGAGCACGGCAAGAACATCCTGGTCCCGAAGAAGAAAGTCCGGGTCTGGGGCTACCTGGCCTTTCTCAAGGAGCCCATGCTGTGGCTCCTCGTCATCGCGGGCCTCGTGTACTACCTCCTGGGCGACATCGCCGAGTCGATCATCACCATCATCGCGGTCGTCCCCATCGCGGCCGTGGACGTGGCCATCGAGCTGCAGACTGACAAGGCGTTGGAGAAGCTCAAGGTGCTCGGGGAGCCGGAGGTCACGGTCGTCCGGGGCGGCGTGGAAAAGCGCGTGAAGTCCGAGGACCTCGTGCCCGGAGATCTCCTCCTCGTGCAGGAGGGTGACGTGATCATGGCGGACAGCGCCTTCCTCGCGGGCTCCGCGGTCCAGACAGACGAATCCTCGCTCACGGGAGAGTCCCAGCCCGTGGACAAGAGGCCGATGGAGCACTTCAATGAGGACCTGTTCGAGAACCAGGGCGTCCTCTTTGCGGGGACCACGATGGTCTCCGGACGGGGGCGAGGCATCGTTGTCCGCACGGGCTCCAAGACCCAGTACGGGAAGATCGGGAAGATGCTCTCGGGCACCTACGCGGGCAAGACGCCCCTCCAGACGGAGGTCTGGGGGATCATCAGGATTTTCGCGGTCGTGTCCGTTCTCCTGTCCATCCTCCTCGTCCTGATTGGCCTCTTCGCGTACGGACCCATCACGGACGTGGTCTGGAAGAATGCGGTGATCAGCGGGGTGACGTTGGCCATCGCGGCAATCCCCGAGGAGTTCCCCGTCGTTTTCACGTTGTTCCTTTCCCTGGGCATGCTCCGGCTGGCCAATGCGAACGCCCTGGTGAAGAACCTCTCCGCGGTGGAGGCCCTCGGCAGCGTGGACGTGATCTGCACGGACAAGACGGGCACGGTCACCACGGGGAAGATGTCTGTGTCCGAGACTCGGCGGCGCGAAGGGGTTTCGGACGAGGAGTTCGAGACCGCGGCGCTCCTGGCCTGCGAGCGGGACCCCTTTGATTCCATGGAGAAAGCCATCTACGCTCACGCCAAGGACCGTCCCTCGCTCGCCAAAGTGAAGTCCATGGACTTCGTCCACGGATACCCCTTCGACGCCCGCGAGAAGTACATGTCCCACGTGTGGCGCGGAAGCGGGCTGTACCTGGCCGCCAAGGGGTCCGTAGAGGGAATCCTGGGCCGCTGTCGCATGGATACGGCCGAGCGGGACCGGATCATCCAAGAGAACGAGGAAATGGCCTCCCGCGGCGTGCGTGTGCTCGCCGTCGCGGGCAAGAGGCTCAACGGGATGCGGAACCGGAACGAGGATGAAGCGGACATGGAGTATCTGGGACTCCTGGGCTTCTCGGATCCCATCCGCGAAGGGGTCACGAAGGCGGTCACGGATTGCCGCAAGGCGGGTATCCGTGTGGTCATGCTCACGGGGGACCACAAGGTCACCGCGGCCGCGGTCGCGCACAAGGCCGGGATCGCGACCGACGGAATCGTCAGCGGAAAGGAACTCAACGTCCCGGAGGAGGAGTTCCTCCAGATCCTGGAACGAAGCAACGTCTTCGCCCGGGTCCTTCCCGAACAGAAACTGAAGATCGTCGAAGGATACCAGAAGCTGGGGTACCGGGTCGCCGTCACGGGTGACGGAATCAATGACGCGCCCGCGCTCAAGAAGGCGAACATCGGGGTCGCGATGGGCGAGCGTGGCACGGAGGTGGCCAAGGAGACCGCAGCCCTCGTGCTCCTCGATGACAACTTCAAGACGATTGTCAGCGCCGTCCGAAACGGCCGGAGGATTTACGATAACCTGAAGAAGGCCTTCGGCTACTTGGTCGCGTTCCACGTCCCGATCTTCCTCTCGGCCTTGCTCATCCCGCTGATGCACCTCCCGCTCCTCCTCATGCCCGTCCACATCGTCTTCCTGGAGCTCGTGCTTCACCCGGCTATCTCCATCGTGTACGAGAAGGAGCCGGAGGAGCCTGACATCATGAGCCGCCGGCCACGGGAGAAGAAGACTAAGCTTCTGCACCGCGGGGAGTTCCTCGATCTCATCGTCGTCGGGACCGTGTTGTTCCTGGGGACCCTCTTCGCGTACCTCGTGGCCCTTCCGGCCGGGGAGATGTATGCCCGCAGCCTAGCGTTCAGCGTGATGATCGTCGGCCAGGTCCTCCTGATCGTGTCGACCCTCGCCCAGAAGGGGGCCAAGCTGGCGAGGCTCTTCGCAAACCGGTACCTCCTGCCGACGATGGGCATCGCCCTCGGCGGGTACGCCCTCCTCATGTACATCCCGGCGGCAGCGGACTACATGCGATTGATTCCCCTCAGGCCGTTGGATTGGATTTGGATTGTCGGGATGGCCTTCCTGCCCTTCATGGTCTCGGAAATCCTCAAGCGGAAACCCCTGCTCCGCGCCACGGCGAGAGGCGGGGTTGCGGGCTAGGCTGTCCCGGACCGCTACAGGAACGTGAGGAGCCCAAGGACCCCACCGCCAACGACCACCGCCGAGGCGGCCCAGAACGCGGCCTGCGCGCGCCACCCGTGGGCGTGTCCGCGCATCGTCTCAGGGTCCGAGACGAGCCTGCCGAGGAAGTACAGGGAGGGGATGATGACGATCGTGAAGGAGACCATCAGGGTCAGGATCAGGGGCACGTAGCTCGTGGTGAGGACGACGAGGAGGAGTGCTGGGGTGCTTTCCGCGAGGTAGACCGTGAGGAACGACCGGCGGGACGTGGCGCCCGTCGCCTCCATGACACCCCAGGCGGAACCCATGGACACGACCACGAGGGCGAGGAACCCCGCCGCGATGAACCCGATGCCGAGGAGCATCGAGAGGTGGTCTCCGAGGGGCGACAGGAACGCCTCGAGGGACTGGACCGAGAGGGGCCCTCCGGTGCTGGACATCTGCATGCCGACGAGCACGACGGCGACCATCAGGACCTCCGAGACCAGGGCGCTCACGAAGGTGGTCCGCCGCTCCCGGCGCGGGTCGCGGTCCTGTGTGCGCTTGCGCGAGTCCGCTCCCGAGTGGAAGTAGAGCATCCACGGCATCACGACCGCGCCGATACTGGCCGCGGCGAGGTACCGGAAGGAGGAATCCGCATACGGCTGGATCGGCGACAGGCCGACGGCCGCGGCGGTGCCGAAGTTGACGTGGAAGAAGAACACGGAGGCCGCGAGGCTGAGCACGAGGGCGAAGCTCACCGGCAGGAGGATCCGCTCCGCCTGGCTGTACTCCCGCCCCGCGACGATGGCCAGGTGGAGGAGGTAGGCCACCCCGAGCCCCGGGAGGACCGGGAGGCCCAGGAGGGCGAGTCCGATCGCGATGCCCGCGTACTCGGAAACGTACTCGAGGAAGTCCGTGAGGGCCATCGGGACGGCGGCGAGGAGCGCCGTGCCGCGGCCGTAGCGGCGGAGGATGGCCTCGCCGAGGCCCACCCCGCCCAGGGTCCCGAGGCGGCCGGCGGCATCCTGGATGATGAACAGCGGAAGCGTGAGGAGGAGCATGACGAAGATGAGGTGATACCCCCACGCCGCTCCTGCCTGGAGGCCCGTGACGATGCTCGCGACGTCGATGTCGGCGATCATGACGAGCCATGCGGGGCCGAACGAGGCCACCGCCTCCCGGGCATGGAGGTTCATGCTTTCGGAAGACCGAAAGCGCGGCTGTCGCTCCTCAAGTCTCGGTACGTACAATAAGGTCGGCCTAAATCCCCACGTTCTGCGCGATCATCGTTCGGAGGGCCTTGCCGACGTACTTCAGGATGCGGGGATCCTTCCGGATGAGGGTCCAGCCGATTTTCGACGGGAAGTCGATGTCCGCCGTGTCCTCGATGAGCCGGAGGACGTCCGGGTCGTCGAAGATCCCGAAGAGCTCCTCGAACTGGGCGTCCGTGAGCCTCTCGAAGCTCTCGTGGATGGCCAGGTCCTTTCGGAGCTCCTTCCCGATGGACTTGGTCCAGGCCCTGTGGTAGCGGTGCATCATCCGCGCGGAGTAGTCGCCCTTGTCGAGGGCTTCCAGGGCCGTCTGGGCCGCTAAGTCCGCGCAGTGGAGGCTCGTGAAGATGCCGCCGCCGCTCGTCGCCTTGGCCTGGCACGCCGCGTCGCCGACCACCATGACGTTGTCCGCATAGGTCCGCCGGGGAAACCCGATGGGGATGCCGCCGACGATGTAGAGGATGGGCTGGGCGCCCTTCGTGTACTTCTCCACCGCAGGGTGCTTCAGCATCTTCTGGAGGTACGCGTACGCGTTGCCCTCGCGCACGCAGAGCCCCGCCCGCGCGGTGTCGCCGCTGGGGATGACCCAGCCGAAGAAGCCGGGGGCGATGTCGTTGCCCACGAAGAGCTTGACGAAGCCGGGGTCGCCCCGCACACCGGCGAGCTCGACCTCGAAGCCGGGGAGGATCTTCTTCGGACGGAGGATGTGGAACCACTTCGCGACGTTGGAGCGGACGCCATCGCAGCCGATGAGGATTTTGCCGCGGAAGACCTCCTTGTGGCCGTCGCGGTCGACGGTCACCTCGACGCCGCCGTCCGTGTGGCGGGCTCCCTGGGCCTGGGTCCCGAGGAAGGTGTGCGCCCCCGCCCGGACCGCCTCCGTGAGGATGGCGCGGTCGAACATCGCGCGGTCCACCACGACGGCCTCGGTCTCGTGGCCGTCGATCGTGAGGCGGTGCCCCTTCGGGGAGTAGATCTCGGCGCCGTGGATCTTCCCGAGGATGGTCTCCTTGCACGTCACGTAGTCGAAGACCCGGGGCGTCACCAGGCCTCCGCACTGGATGGGCTCGCCGATCTCGCGGTGCTCCTCGATGACGGCGACCTCGTAGCCCTTGCGAGCGATGCGCTGGGCGGCGAGCCCGCCCGCGGGTCCGGCGCCGACGATGAGGACGTCGAAGGGGTCCGCCGCCGTCCGCACGGCGCGCTCACTCCTTCAGGTTCATGATGATCTCGAGGAAGTTCTCCAGGTGCGCGGAGAGGGACGCGTTGTCCGTGTAGCCGCACGCGGAGAGGTCCGGCGAGGCGATGAGGGCGCTCGATCCGTCCACGATGACGTCCGTGGCGATGAGCCCCTTGCGGAAG
>JAJYKG010000101.1 GCA_021788795.1 Thermoplasmata archaeon
CGGGTCAAGTCGAACCCGCGGAATGCAGCCCATCCCATGAACCCGTGTATGCGCCGCGAGCGGTTTAAGTCCTTACCTGAGCTAGGCGGAGGACGTTAGCCGCCGCAGCAGCCGTCGCCGCCTTCCGCGCCGCATCCGCACCCGTCGCCGCATTCGCCCTCATGCTCCTTCTGGAAGACGGGGAGGACGACCGCGGCGGGCGCGGGCTGGGGCTTCTTCTTGCTCGCAAGCATCTCGACGACGGAGCTCATGGTCTCGCCCTCCGAGGATGCGCCGTTTAGGCTCTTCTAATTTTCGTCACGCCAGGTGCTTCTGCACGCGCGCCTCGAGCGGTCCTTTCGGCATCGCGCCGACGACCTGGTCCACGAGCTTCCCCGCCTTGAAGAAGAGCAGGGTCGGGATCCCCATGATCATGAACTGCTGGACGGTCCTCGGGTTCTCGTCGCTGTTCACCTTGGCGAAGGTGACCTTGCCGTCGTACTTCTTCGCGAGCTCCTCGATCGTGGGGGCGATCATGCGGCAGGGGCCGCACCACTCCGCCCAGAAGTCGACGACCACGTAGGGATTCTCTTTGACGATCTTGTCGAACTCGGCATCCGTGACATGGATGGGCTTGTCGGCCATCGTTTTCCACCGGCGCGGGGACTAGCGACCGGTTCGATATAAACTTCCGCGCGAGGGGGATGAACCGAGACCGCGGTGTTGCGACAACGCGGCCGCGGCGCCCGCGAACAGGGGACGACGCAGGGTCGAACGCGGTGCACCGCCGGTGCGCGTCCAATCGCGGACTTCCGACCGCATCGCGGCCTGCAGCTCCTTGGCCAGATTCGAAATGCTCATATAGAAGTACACACTTAGACGGACCGGGAATTCTCATGATGGGCAATCAGCCGATCATCATCCTCAAGGAAGGAACGGAGAGGGAAAAGGGCAAGGGCGCGGTGTTCAACAACATCGCGGCCGCCCGCGCGGTCGCGGACGCCGTCAAGTCGACCCTCGGCCCGCGCGGCATGGACAAGATGCTCGTGGACTCCCTCGGCGACGTGACAATCACGAACGATGGTGTGACAATCCTCAAGGAGATCGAGATCGAGCACCCCGCGGCCAAGATGATCGTCGAGGTCGCGAAGACCCAAGACGACGAGGTCGGCGACGGCACAACGAGCGCCGTCGTGCTGGCGGGCGAGCTGCTCAAGATGGCGGAGAGCCTCATCGAGCAGGAGGTCCATCCCACGATCGTCGTCAACGGCTATCGGATGGCGGCGGAGGAGGCCATCAAGCGCCTCCGGACGATCGCCTTCGACGTCAAGAAGACGGACAAGGCGACCCTGCGGTCCATCGCCCGCACCGCGATGAGTGGGCGGAGCGTGGGGGACAGCGCGGACTTCCTCGCGGAGATTGCCGTGGACGCCGTCTTGTCGATCCTCGAGGAGATCGCCGACAAGGTCCACGCGGACGTGGACAACATCCTCGTGCAGAAGAAGCACGGGGGCACCATCCGCGAGACCGCGCTCATCGACGGCATCGTCCTGGACAAGGAGCGTGTGCACCCGCGCATGCCTAAGTTCGTCCGCGATGCGAAGATCGCGCTCATCAACCGCGCCCTTGAGGTCAAGAAGACCGAGGTCAGCGAGGAGATCCGGATCCGCGACCCCCACCAGCTCCAGAAGTTCCTCGAGGAGGAGGAGCGGGGCCTGAAGACCCTCGTGGACCAGATCAAGGCCTCCGGCGCGAACGTCGTCCTGTGCCAGAAGGGCGTCGACGACCTCGTGCAGCACTACCTCGCGCAGGCGGGCATCTACGCGGTCCGCCGCGTCAAGGAGAGCGACATGAAGAAGCTCCAGAAGGCCACGGGCGGCCGGATCATCACGAACCTGGACGACCTCACCGCGAAGGAACTCGGCAAGGCCGAGCTGGTCGAGGAGCGGAAGGTCGGCCCCGACGAGCTCACGTTCGTCACGGGCTGCAAGAACGCCCGAGCGGTGTCCATCCTCGTGCGCGGCGGCACGGAGCACGTGGTCGACGAGGTCGAGCGCATCCTCCACAACGCGTTGCGCGTCGTGTCCGCGGCCGTCGAGGACGGCAAGGCCGTCCCGGGCGGCGGATCGGCGGAGATCGAGCTCTCCCTCGCCCTGAAGGACTACGCCGCGAACGTCGGCGGGCGCGAGCAGCTCGCCATCGAGGCGTTTGCGAACGCCTTGGACGTCATCCCGCGGACCCTCGGGGAGAACGCCGGCCTGGACCCCATCAACGTGCTCATCAAACTGCGCTCCGAGCACGGCAAGAAGACGGGCAAGGCGACCGGCGTCAACATCCTGACGGGCGAGCCCCAGGACATGCTCAAGGCGAACATCATCGAGCCCCTCCGGGTGAAGACCCAGGCCATCGAGTCCGCGACCGAGGTCGCGGGCATGATCCTCCGCATCGACGACGTGATCGCGTCCAGGAAGTCGCCGACCCCGCCCCCGGGCGCGGGCGGCCACGATCACGACATGGGCGGGATGGGCGGCATGCCCGGCATGGGCATGTGAGGACGGCCTAAGCGTTCGACGCAACCGGGGTCGCCAGGCGGCTCAGGACCCGCTCCCGCAGCTCGCGGGCGACCTCGTCTTCCTCGTTTTCGAGCCCGGCTTGGACGACCTCCGTCCAGCGTGTGGCGTCCCCGCGCTGCTCGCGGTAGGGCGCGTTCCGCAGGGAGAACCTCCAGGGCACGCCCTCGACGAACACGTCCCGCGGCGGCGTGCGCAGGCGGGCGGGCACGGCCTCGACGCTTGCGCTGCGGCCCGCTTCCTGCACGGCCCCCAGGACCGCCGCCTCCACGTCGTCCATGCCGCGGCCGATCAGGAGGCTGTAGCTCATCGCGCCCCGGTTGCGGATGCGGGGGAGGAAGAGCATCACGGAGAAGAGCAGGAGGAAGACGCCCGTGCCTAGGAACACGTCCACGGTGTCGTTCACGTCCGGGCCGTAGGCCACGGTGAGCAGGAGCCCGAGGCCGAGGACCACCATCGTGGCGCCGAGGAACCGCGACACGAGGCGCGCGTCGTTCGCGTACATCCACGAGCCCGTCCCGGTCTCCGCGGCCCCGGCCATCTCACTCCTCCACGACGAGCGCCCCGAACTTCCCGCGGCTCACCTCGAGCCCGAAGTTCGTCCGCTTCACGTAGCAGTCGATCGCCCGCACGGTCTTCCCGACCGCCACCTGGCCCTTCTCGACGAGGGCGACGTCCTCGTCCCACAGGGGCATGCGGCAGAAGCCGCTGTCATCCCGGAGCTCCAGGTTCACGACCCGCCCTGCGGAGCCGTCCTGGCGGGTGAAGGTGTGCACGGGCGACAGGCCGACGATCCGCGCGCGCAGGTTCGCCTCGCCACCCTCCTCCAGGTCCTTGATCGGCATGAAGGAGGCCACGCTGCCGCCGAGCCGCTCGACGACGACCATGGCCGCGGCGTCGCGGTCGAGCAGCCCGCCCCACTCCGCCACGGCGGCCTCGACCTGGGCGTCGAACGCCTCGGGGGAGATGCGGTCCTTGACCTTCTCGTAGTGATGGCGCACGGGAGGCGCCAACGCGCTGCGGGGAAAGAAGCTTTGGGCGCATTTCCCCGCCACCCGACCCGACCGATCTCCCCTCGCAGCGAGGCTCAAAGCAGGCATTATCTTTCCACACTCCGATGGTATGCGTCTGGGATGCCGTTGCGATCCAGACTACCTCTCGCATACGCGTTCGCGGGTGGATGCATATTCGCCCTTGCTCTGGCCTACACGATTTGGTCAGCCTTTCAGCCATCGGCGTCGTGTGGTATCCAGAACGGGACAGCTCTACCCTGTGACGCCGGCCTGAGCGGCGTCATCATCTCCGGATGCGGTCTGGTAATCGGAGGCATCTTCCTCGCGCTCGGTCTCATCGGAATCGCCGCGGAAAAGGGTCGCGCGACCGACCGGGGCCAGGGACTCTGAGCAGTTCGGCCCGAAAGAAGCTTTCTCCCGCGGACCGGCTCGCGGAAGAGTACTTGCAGAGGGCACTTGGCCGCCGGGCCCCATGGGCGCCTCCGATGACCCCGGAGGCCATCTCGGCCCCGAACGAGGGATTCCGGCAGGGGCGGTGCCGCATCCGCGGCTACTGCATGGAGGACGAGGGCGACCGCGTCGTGCTCGAACGGTTTGCCGTCTGCGACGCGGGCGAGGAGCGGCTCGTCGAGCGGGGCGCGGCCCGGGACGCCCTGCAGGCGTGGCTCGACGCCGTGGCCCTCTAGGACGGGGCGGGACCCGATTCGAGGAGGGAGCGGGCGAGCGTCTCGCGGAAGGCAGCCAGGGCCCTCCGGTCCCGCGACGCGGGGCGCAGGACGACGGTGGACCGAGGCGCATCCGGCGGCGGATGGGGCGGGAGCGGCACGGAGTACCACCCCACCGTGCATGCCGGCGTGTCGAACCGGACCACGGAGACGCATCGCGCGAACGGACCATCACGCTCACCGACGGGGTCGGCGCGGATCCCCTCCGTGGCCCGGGACAGGGCCGCGGCGACGCCCTCGGGGGGGAGCGGCACGGGGATCGCCCAGATCGGGAACACGTAGTAGGGCACGAGGACGAAGAGGATCGGGATCACGGACGCCAGGGCGGCGAGGTAGCCGGTCGTCACCAAGTCCCCCTTGTTCGAATAGTACACGGCAAAGTACGTGAGGAGCATGAGGGAGACGAAGAACAGGAGGAAGCTCCAGGCCGCGACGCGGCGCGTCCACGTCGGCCGGGGGACCGGCGGGGTCGGCGGCATGGGATCGCCTCACTTCAGGCGGATCGTCTCGAGGTTCATCGGCGCGCGCGTCTCCACGCCGAACTTCTTGTAGAGGCCCGACGCCAGGTCCGCGCACTTGTACTCCTCGCCGTGGTTCACGATGATCCGCTCCGGCCGCGGTTCCATCGTCCCGACGAAGTTCAGGAGCTGGAGCCGGTCCGAGTGGCCGGAGAAGCCGTCGATCGTCTCCAGGTCCATCTTGATCTGGAGGTTGAGCGGCTGCCCGCGGTCGTTCAGGGTGACCTCGCGGGCCTCGCGCTGGATGCGGCGGCCCAGGGAGCCCTCGGACTGGAACCCGACGAAGACGAGGGCGTGGAGGGGGTTGTCCGCCCAGCCCTTGAAGTACTCGAGCACGGGGCCGCCGGACATCATGCCGCTCGTCGCGAGGACGATGCACGGCTCCACGTCGTCGATGATGTTCGCGCGCATGTCCGAGGTCTCGACGCGCTTGAAGTGCGGGGACAGGAAGGGGTTCTCGCCCGTCTGGAAGATCTCCGTCCGGAGCTGGCTGTTCAGATACTCCGGGTAAGCCGTGTGGATCGCGGTGGCCTCCCAGATCATCCCGTCCAGGTAGATGGGCACCTCGGGAATCTCGTGCTTCCGCATCGCGTCCTCGAGGACGAGCATGACCTCCTGGGACCGCCCGACGGCGAAGACGGGGATGAGCACCTTCCCGCCGCGGTTGAGGACGCGGCGCGCGACCTCCTTGATCTGCTGCCCGGCCTCGTGCCTCGACGGCTGCACGTCGTGGTAGCCGCCATACGTCGATTCGAGGACGAGGGTCTCGAGGCGCGGGAACTTGTTGACCGCGGGGTTGAAGAGCCAGGTCTTCTCGAACTTGATGTCGCCGGACATGGCGATGTTGTACAGCCCGTCCCCGATGTGGAAGTGGGCGAGGGCGGAGCCGAGGATGTGGCCCGCGTTCTGGAACGTCAGGCGCACGTCCGGGGCGATGTCCGTCGTCTCGCCGTACTTCAGGGGGATCGCGTTGGCGACCGCCTTGCGGACGTGCTGGGACTCGTACGGGGACTTGCGGGCCTCGCCCATGGCGACCTTGATGAAGTCGAGCTGGAGGAGGGACATGAGGTCCCGCGTGGGCGGGGTCGTGTAGATCGGCCCCTCGTACCCGTACTTGTAGAGCGCGGGCACCAGGCCCGAGTGGTCGAGGTGGGCGTGGGTGATGACAACCGCGTCGATCGAGGACAGGGGCATGACCTCGGGCGCGTTCAGGTAGGGCGAGCCGTTGTCCTCTGAGATGAGGACGCCGCAATCGATGAGGACCTTGGACTCCTTCGTGCTCAGGAGGGCACAGGAGCGGCCGACCTGGCGGAAGCCGCCGAGGGCCGTGAGGCGGACGAAGTTCTCGCCCGCGGGGATCTCCCGCGCGAGCTTCCGGCCGACCTGCTTCAGGAAGCTCTGACGCTCGTCGTTGATCGTGCGCAGGTACTGGCGGATCTCCTCGACGGTCTTCGAGGGGATCGGAGGCGTGCGGACGACCTTGGGGGCCCAGCCGATCTTCTTCTTGATCTCGTTGAGGAGCTGCCCGTGGCGTCCGATGACCATGCCGGGGCTGAGAGCCTCGATGGACACCTCGCCGGTCTCGGTCTCGAAGTAGATGCCGGTGATCTGCGCCTCCGCGGGGATCAGCTCGCGGATGACCTTCTCGGCCTCCTCCTGCGTCGCGAGCAGGGAGGGGTCGGGGCGCACGATGATCCGGCGCCGCAGCTGCTGCGCGATCTGGCGCACCAGATCGTTCGATTCCGCGAAGGCCTCCATGTTCTTCGTGTAGATCACGATCGTGGGGCCTTCGAAATCCACCTGGGTGATCTCCACATGGTCGGGGACCACCTTCTTGACGACGCTCCTGGCGTCGCTCAGAATGTCTTCGATGCTCATCGACTTCAACTCGGGCCTGAGGCCCAGGGGGCGCTCAGGTCAGCTTCATTGCGGCCTTGCGCTTGTCCACTTCCTTGTCGTCCAGGATCTTGAACCCGTCCTTCGTGATGAGCGCGACGTCGATGCCTTCGCCGGAGGCCGAGTCGCGCTTCATGCTCGCGGTGATGCACCGGATCGCGAGGTCCGCTCCCTCGCTCACGGTCATGTCGTCCTTCCAGTGGTCCTCGAGCACGCCGTAGACGAACGGGCTGCCGGATCCCGTGGACACGAACTTGTCGGGCAGCGAGCCGCCGGCTGCGTCGAGCGAGTAGACGTGGCCCCCGTTGCGGTCGAGCCCGCCGATGACGAGCTGGACCCAGTAGGGGTAGTAGCGGGAGCCGGAGAGGATGTTGGCCGTGAGGGTCGCGCAGGCCTCCACGGGCATGGGGACGTTCCGCTTGAGCTTGTACAGCTCGACCTCCGCGGTGATGTAGCGCGCGAGGGTCTGGAGATCGCCGACAAGGCCCGCGGTCGTGAGGCCGATGTTGTCATCCAGTTTGTAGACCTTCTGGGTCTTCTTGTGCGCGATCATGTATCCTGCGGTGGCCCGCCGGTCCGCCGCGAGGATCACGCCGTCCTTGCAGACGAGCCCGAGGGTTGTCGTCCCGGTCTCGACTTCCTTGGGAAGAGATGCCATGGCTACACGTCCGTGTCCAAAAGTGTCAAAAGTTGACGTCCGGACCATTATCCCGGCGGTATATAAGGGTTCGTCCGGGGGCGGTTCTGGACATGCCGCCCCCACGCGGGCTGCA
>JAJYKG010000102.1:0-1757 GCA_021788795.1 Thermoplasmata archaeon
CCGTCATCGCCGCGATCAATGGCTACGCCCTCGGCGGGGGGTGCGAGATTGCGATGGCCTGCGACATCCGGCTCGCTTCGGGGAACGCGAAGATCGGCCAGGCGGAGGTCAACATCGGCACGATCCCCGGCTTCGGCGGCAGCCAGCGCCTCCCGCGCCTCGTCGGCGGCGGGTGGGCGGCCCAGATGATCCTCACGGGCGAGGCCGTCGACGCGGCCACGGCGGAGCGCATCGGCCTGGTGGACCGCGTGGTGCCCGCGGACCGCCTCCTGGAGGAGGCCAAGGCGCTCGCGCGGAAGATGCTCGAGAAGAGCCCGGTGGCCCTCGCGCTCGCGAAGTCGTGCCTCCGGGCCGCGCAGGAGATGCCCCTCTCCCAGGGCCTTTCCTACGAAACGGCCGCCTTCGCGGTGGCCGGCGCGACGCAGGACAAGGTCGAGGGGATGACGGCCTTCCTCGAGAAGCGCAAGCCGGTCTGGAAGGGCGCCTGATCAGTACGACTCGAACTCCTCTTGCAGGTCGATGACGACCTGCTCGAGGACCTCCTCGAAGGAGGAGCTCCGGTACTCCCGCATGCCGCCGAGCTCGCTCTGGATCCGGGCGACGAAGTTGTTTGAGCTCTTCAGGAATTCGACGTTCACCAGGGACTCTTCCATCGGCACCGGTTCTCCCGGGGGTCGCGGCCCCGCGTTCCCGCAAAAGCGTATTGGAGGTTCCTATTTAATAGTTGGCAAAGAACTTCGACGCAGGCGTCCGCGGAGTGGAGGGCCGCCGCTCCCTCAGGAACGTTTATCTACGTCCCGCCCTTTGGCGCACGCTCACCTGGATAACGGAGTGAAACGCCTTGGGAAACATCCGGCCCACGTACATCAAACGCGTCGCGATCGAGCTCGTGAAGACGTACCCCGACGAGTTCACGGGAGACTTCGAGCACAACAAGGCGAAGGTCTCCGAGCTCTCCGACGTCAGCAGCATCATGATGCGGAACCGGATCGCGGGCTACATCACCCGCTACCGCCAGCGCGAGAACGTCTGAGCGGGCGGCGGGGGGAGCCGCCGGCCTCCACCGCCACCGTGCTCAGGAGCGGTGCGGCATGACCTTCGCCGTCGAAACACGCGACCTGACCCGAGTTTTCAGCGGGAAGCGGCACCTGCTCCGCCGCCGGCGCCGCGAGGACGGGGAGGAGGAACCCGAGGGCCCTGTCACGGCGCTCAACGGGGTCACGATGCAGATCGAGGAGGGCGAGCTCTTCGGCCTCCTGGGCCCGAACGGGGCGGGCAAGACGACCCTGATCAAAATCCTCTGCACCCTCCTGCTCCCCACCTCGGGGCAGGCCTTCGTCGCGGGGCATGACGTCGCGAAGGACGTGTTCCCGATCCGCCAGCGGATCTCGATGGTCTCCGGGGGCGAGACGACCGGCTACGGCCTCCTGACGACGCGGGAGAACATCTGGATGTTCTCGCAGTTCTACGGGATCCCGTCGAAGGAGGCGAACGACCGTATCGACGAGCTGATGGACGTGTTCGGGCTGCGGGACCGGAGGGATGCGAAGGTCCGCACTCTCTCGACGGGCCAGCGGCAGAAGATGAACATGATCCGCGGCTTCGTCACGAATCCGGACATCCTCTTCCTGGACGAGCCCACGGTCGGGCTGGACGTGAACGCCGCCCGCACGATCCGCGACTACGTGGTCAAGTGGCTCCAGGAGGAGACGGGCAAGACGGTCCTCCTCACGACGCACTACATGGCCGAGGCGGAC
>JAJYKG010000102.1:1767-7457 GCA_021788795.1 Thermoplasmata archaeon
GATGTGCAACCGCATCGCGATCATCGACGAGGGCCGCATCCTCGCGTGCGACACGCCGGAGAACCTGAAGAAGATGGTCCGCCTCGACACGACGTTCCGCCTCGAGGTCGACCCGCTCCGCGACACCGCCTGCTTCGGTCAGATCGCGGGCGTCAAGAACTTCTCCGTGAAGAGCGACGCGACGAACAACACCACCTACCTCACGTTCATCCTGGACGGGGAAGCGCCCGTCGCGGACATCCTGAGCGCCATCATGTCCCAGGGTGCCCGCGTGCATTCCCTCCAGAAGTCCGAGCCCTCCCTGGAGGACGTGTTCGTGAGCATGGTGGGGAAGGGGTTCGAATGAGCTCCGCGACGCCGTCCCGCTCGGCGACCGCACGGCGCTCGGACTTCCGGTACAAGGCCGCGCTCAACCTTCGGTCCGTCTTCGGGCGCGCCTACCCGCGGGTCATCGGGGCGAACCGCGAGCCCTCGTGGATCTTCTTCGAGGTCTTCCTGCCCCTCCTCGGCATCGCGGCGTACGTGTTCATCTACCAGGCCTTCTACAACGCCCAGGTGGCCCTCATCCAGGCGGGACAGTGCGGCAGCGCGGCCTGCGCATCCCCGGCCGACCAGCTCGCGCATCTCAAGGCCGCCGCGGCGAACCTGAACGCCCTCGTCGGCACGGTCGTCCTGGGCGGCACGATGGTGGCCTTCTGGCTCAACGTCCTCTGGTCCATGGCAAGCCAGCTCTACTGGGAGAAGGAGATCGGCAACCTCCAGATCTACATGATGGCTCCGATGAGCCGCATGGCGCTCCTGGCGGGCATGGCGATCGGCGGCATGTTCATGACCTCCGTGCGGGCGATCGCGACCCTCGTCGCGGGCATCCTCGTGTTCGGGGTGATCTTCCAGGTCGCCAATCCGCTCCTCCTCCTCGCGGTGTTCTTCGTCACGCTCATCGCGCTCTACGGGATGGGGATGCTCTTCGCCTCCCTGTATCTCCTGTGGGGCCGGGAGGCGTGGAACCTGTCCGCCCTCCTGGAGGAGCCCATCTTCTTCTCGAGCGGGATGTACTTCCCCGCGGGCGGGTTCCTCATGGTGCAGCCCTGGGGTCCGGCGGTGGCCGTCGCGGGGAGCCTCGTGCCCGCGATGCTCGGTCTCGACGCGCTCCGCCAGCTCACCCTGCCCGGCTACACGCTGCCGACCGTCCTCCCTCCCGGCACGGAGCTGGAGATCCTGCTCGGCCTCACCGTCCTGTTCCTCGTCCTCGCAAGGTTCGCGCTCGCGCACCTAGAGACCCTCGCGAAGCGGGAGGGGAAGCTGACCTCACGGCATCAGTGAACACGTACTGGAGGACCTTCAAGGTGGCCGCGTGGCTCGGCTGGGAGATGGACTCCAACTGGACGGAGCCGTGGCTCTTCATCATCTACTCGATCATCAAGCCCATCGCCGCCACGTTCATCCTGGTGCTCATGTACATCATCCTCGCGGCGGTCGGGAACTTCAGCGCGGGCCCGCTCTTCGACTTCATGTACGTCGGGAACGCGTTCTTCATCTTCGTGGGGACGACGCTCTTCGGGACGTTCCAGGTGATCCAGTCGGACCGGGAGTGGTACCAGACGATCCGGTACATCTACATCTCCCCGATCTCGTTCTACGTCTACGTCCTGGGCCGGGCCATCTCGAAGATCCTCGTCGCCGCGTTCGCGGTGGTCATCACCCTCGCCTTCGGCGCGCTGGTCCTCCGTCCCGCGGTCGAGATCTCCCTCCCCCTCGCCTCGGTCCCCGTGTTCGTCGCGGCCCTGGCCCTCGGCCTATTCTGCCTCCTCGCCATCGGAATCACCCTGGGCGGCATGACGTTCCTCATGGCGCGCCACACGCAGTCGCTGGCGGAGGCGGTCCCCGGGATCTTCTACGTGTTCTGCGGGGTGCTCTTCCCCCTGTCCGTCCTCCCCGGTTGGCTGCAGGGCGTCGGGAGGGCGATTCCGCTGACCTACTGGTTCGAGCTCTCCCGCCGGCTCCTCCTGTCTTCGGCCGACCAGGCCGTGCTCGCTCCCCTGACGGGCCTCGGGGGCTTCTCCGACCTCACGATCCTCGGCTTCCTCGCCCTGTCGAGCGTGGTCTTCTTCGCCCTGAGCCTCGGGGTGTTCAAGCTCGGCGAGTACCTCGCCCGCAAGGCGGGCAAGATCGACATGACGACGTCCTACTGAGCCGTGCGCCCGCGGGCGCGCGCGATCTGGCGCTCCGCGCGGAACGGGAGGCGCTGGACGGCGCCGCAGGCGAGGCACGTGACCACGACGCGGCCGCGGCCCACGCGCACGCGGGCGTTGACGGACGGCACGAGGTACGCGAGGCACTCCTTGCAGAAACGGCGCTTGTACTCCGGCGGCACCCGGACGTTGTACCGCATCCCCAGGCGCCGCGCCAGGTCGACGTAGCGCCGCGCGCGGGCGGCGTGGCTCTGGAGCGCTTCCTTCTCCGCGAGTCCGAAGAGGATTTCCATCCGCTCGAGGGCGATGCGCCGCTCCATGCCGCGATGCCGCCGCTTCGGCACGCCGGGGCCACCGGCCCGGGCCCATAAGACCCTTCCCGTCCTGCGCGCGACCAACCTTTAACTACGGAGTGCGGCGTTGCCCGCCGGGGGCTTCCCATGCGCGAGCGCGTGAAACGGATCTTCAAGAACGTCGGCGACCACCTGGACCTCATCGTGCTCATGAACTCCACGGAGCCGCACGTCGACATGTCCTTCTTCTACGCGACCGGCGTGACGGACGGGATCTTCGAGGGCTGCGCCGCGTGGCTCCACCCCGACGGCAGCGCGGAGATCATGACGTCGGCCCTGGAGGAGCAGGCGGCGAAGAAGAGCGGGCTGCCCCTCCACATCTTCCGGCACCGGGAGGAGCCCGCGAAGATCCTTCGGAATCTCCTCAAGGGCCACCGGCGGATTGGGATCAACGCCGCAGAGCTCACGTACGAGGCGTACACGCGGCTCCGCAAGTACGCCCCGAAGAACGCGAGGTTCCTCGACGTCTCTGGGGCCGTCGTCCAGGCCCGCCTCGTGAAGGACGCCGCGGAGATCGAGTCCATCCAGAAGGCCTGCGACATCGCCTCCAGGTCGTTCGAGGAGACCCTCCCCTTCATCCGCCCCGGCGTCGAGGAGGCCGAGGTGGCCTCCGAGCTCGTGTATCACATGCAGAAGAACGGGGCCACGGGCCCGTCCTTCCGGACGATCGTCGGCTCGGGCCCGAACGGCGCGGAGCCGCACTACACCGCCGGACCGCGCAAGATCGAGAAGGGCGACCTGATCGTGATCGACTTCGGCTCCCTGTACCGTATGTACTGCTCCGACGTCACGCGGACGGTCGTCGTGGGCCCGCCGAGCGAGGAGCAGCGCCTGATGTTCGACACGGTCGCCCGGGCGCAGGAGGCCGCCCTCGCGAAGATGCGGCCTGGGACGAAGGGAAAGGCCGTCGACGCTGCGGCGCGCTCCCTGATCGACGCGACGAAGTACAAGGGCCTGTTCATCCACGGCCTCGGTCACTCCGTGGGCCTCGCGGTCCACGACGGCGGCGGCCTGCACATGACGAGTGAGCTCGTGCTGAAGTCCAATATGGTCATGACGGACGAGCCCGGGGTCTACGTGCCGGGCTTCGGCGGCGTGCGGATCGAGGACACCGTCCTCATCACGCCGAAGGGCGGGCAGTACATGAGCACCGCGCCGCGGGAGCTCCTCGTGGTCTGACGGGCGTCAGGCCGCGGACCCCTGACGATCGCGGAACTCACGGGAAAGGATGCTCATCCGGACCACGTTCAGGAAGCGCCCGTCCTTGAACACGTCCTCCCGGTGGAGGCCCTCCCGCACGAAGCCGCACTTGTCGTACGACCGCTGCGCGCGGACGTTGTCCTCGAGGACGTCCAGGGACACCTTGTTCAGCCCGAGCAGGTCGAAGCCGTAGGCCAGCGCGGCCTGCAGGGCGTCCGTCCCGTAGCCGCGGGACCAGTACGTCGGCTCGCCGATGACGATGCCCAGGTCCGCCTTCCGGTGGACACGGTCGACCTTGTGGAGGCCGAGGTTCCCGACGTGCCTCCCGTCCACCTCGATCGCGAAGATCTGCTCATCGCCGCGCCGGAGGTAGTCGCGGAACCACCGCTCCTCCTCCGCGAGGGTGACGGGCGTGTTCCGGCCGAGGAACTGGGTGACCTGGGGATCGCTGAACCACTTCACGCACCGCCGGAGGTCCCCGCTCGCGAGCGGCCTCAGGACGACCTTCGATCCGCGGAGGATCCGATGGTCCTCGATCATCCCCGGAGGTCCACCGTGGCCCGCCCCAATAACCCTTTTCCCCTCATGCCGCGTACACGGCCAGCGTGGCCGTCGTGGACGCGCCGTCCGCGTCCGTCACGGTCAGGGTGACCGTGTACGACCCCGCGGCGGCGTAGGTGTGGAGCACCGTGGCCATCACGTCCATCGGTGCCGTGCCGCCCACCGGGCTCTCCGGTGCATCGCCTGCGGGCCCGTTCGGGAAGACCTGGGTCAGCGTCGTCCCGTCCCCGAAGTCCCACTGGGCCGTGAGGGCGTCGGAACCGGGGTCGAACAGGTGCGCCTGCAGGAGGACGTTCGGCCGACCGAAGACGCCGGACAGGCTCCAGTTCCACGTGCTCGGATGCTGGGCGTTGAAGTTGTGGAACAGGCTCCTCGAGCTGCCGTTCGCGAACGTCAGGTTGAGCCACGTCGGGTTGTCTCCGTTCGCCGGGCTCTGCCCGCGTCCCGGCGGCGGGGAGTACTGGACCCAGGCCAGGACGGGCTTCGTGGGGTTCACGCTCACCGTGCCGTCGGCCGCGGACTCCCCGAACGGGTCGCCCGGTGCGCGCACGACACGCACGTCCGTCAGCGTGGAGCCTCCATTCCGGACCACGAGGGTCACGGCGCCCCCCTTCGTGCCCGCCGTGGCTAGGCGGTATCCCACCGGCGTCTCGGCGGATGCCGTGAGGCTCACGATCGTGGGCGGGACGTTCGCAATCGTGACGGACGCCGTGGCGTTCGCCAGGGTGTGCCCGTCCGTGACCTCGACGCGAACCTGGCCCGCGAACTCGTCCGTGTACGTCACGGATGCGGTCGGCGAGGAGGACCACGCCGTGTCCCACGTGCCGTTGTCCGTGAAGGACCAGCGGTACTGGAGCGCATCCCCGTCGGGGTCAGAGGACTTGGATGCGTCAAGGACGACCGTCGCCCCCTCGTTCCCCGTGTACGGTCCTCCCGCGTCGGCCACCGGCGGCAGGTTCCCCTGGACGATCACGGGGGCGGAGTGCGCGTCGGGCGTGCCCGTGTCGTTCGTGTCCGAGAGCGCCCGGGGCAGGGTGACCGGCCCGTCGTACAGGGCCGGCGCCACGAGGGTGTACGACCGGGTCACCGTGTCGTAGGGCGTCGGCTGGTCGCTGCCGGGCTGTCCGATGATCTGGGCCCCGGACAGGTCCTCGTACCACTCCAGGGTCTGCGAGCCGTCCGAATGGTTCGTGATGACGTCCGGCCGGACAGAAAAACTCCCCTCCTTCACACTCCATCCCGCAGGCACGGTGTCCTCGATCACCGCGTGCGTCGCATTCACATCCGCCGAGCCCCCGCTCCCCCTCGGCCACACGGCCAGGTTCGTCGCGTCGATGCGCACGCGCACGGTCTGCCCCGCGCTGCCGTTCGTCTTCGCCCAGAG
>JAJYKG010000103.1 GCA_021788795.1 Thermoplasmata archaeon
GTCCGTTCCATGGAGCGGAACGCGGAGGCGTACCAGAGGACGCTCGAACCTCTCGGCCTCCGGATCCAGCCGCAGGAAGTCTTCGCGAACGAGGGACGCGGTTCGAGGGAGCTCATCGACCTTCTCGCGAAGGCCCACGGCGTGACGCTGTCCGGGCCGCAGCGGGACGACGCGACCCGACGCCACCACGAGACCCTCGCCTCCTTCGGCCCCATGCCCCTCTACCCCGGCGTCGAGGAGCTCCTCCGAGGGCTCCATTCCCGCGGGCTGAGGCTCGCCCTGGTCACGGGCAACTGGCGCGCGATCGCCCTGGCCCCCTTCGGCGACCTCGCGGCCCTCTTCGACACGGTCGTGAGCGCGGAGGAGGTGACGCGCACGAAGCCGGACCCCGAGCCCTACCGGAAGGCGCTCGAGGACCTCGGCGTGCCCGCCGAACGCGCGGCCGTCGTGGAGAACGCCCCGCTGGGCATCGAGTCCGCGAAGGCCGCGGGCCTCCGCGTCATCGCCGTGGCGACGACGAACCCGGCGGACCGCCTCCGGGAGGCGGACCTCGTGGTCGCGGACCTGCGCGACGTGGGGCGCGCCCTGCAGGCGCTGGAGGGCCGCTGACGCTCCCGGCGCGCGCGACTGCGGACGGATTCTCAAGAGATTAGGGAAGTTTTCTGGAAAAACCGTATCGACCCCCGCGGCGTGGTGCATCCGAGGCGTGGAACCTCAGAAGACGGAACGAACATGAAATCCCTCGGAGCGATCGTCCTGGCCGCGATCCTCGCGGCGGCCGCCGGCACGGTGGCCCTCCTGGCCGTCGGGGCCGGAGCGATCCCGCGACGCCGCCGCGACCGCGCAGAGGCGAACCCGTCGTCGACGGACCGGCGCTTCGTGCATCCCGCCTTCGGCCCGCCCTCCCCGTGCCTCCCCGGGGCCTGAACGGCCCGCGCCTCCTCCCTCCGCGAGGCGCGGGCCCCCATGCCGCCCGGGCGTTCCCACTACCCTCCTCCATTCGACGGGGGCGTTCCCCGCTCCCGTGAAACCCCGGGCAGGCGGCTAACCATGCCCACCTGCCCATCTTTTTCTGTCCGGTCGCGCCCCCGCGGCATGGCGGATTCGCTAGCGATTTGGGAACGTTCCCGGAAAAGGCACAACCTCCGGCACGGCCTCCGGAGGGCGGCGACCCCCATGCAGCGCGCTCCCGACCGGCCGGATCCTCACGCCTCGGAAGGAGCTCCGCCCCCGCGGGGCGCCGAGGGCGCGCCGGGGGAAGGTACAACTAGCGCATGGCGTCTGCCCGGCGACGGTCGACGTGGACAGCCTGGAGCGGGTCCTGTGGTGGCTCTTCGCGGGGAGCGCGGGGGCCGAGACGCGGAGGCGCGTCCTGCGCGCGATCCGCGAGCAGCCGCGGAACGCGCAGCAGCTCGCCCAGGCCCTGGGCGTCGACTACACGACCGTGCGCCACCACCTCCGGGTGATGGAGCAGAACGGGATCGTGACCACGACGGGGGACCGGTATGGCAAGCTCTACTTCCTGTCGAACGCGATGGAAGCGCACTGGGCGGTCTTCGAGAGCATCCTCCAGCGGACGAGGCGTCCGAAGGATGAGGGGGCGGGTTGATGGCGGCGACGCAGAAGCGTAGGGTGGGCAAGTGGTGGGTCCTGATCGTCCTCGCGATCGGCGCGGGAGCCGGCTTCCTGTTGGCCCTCCTGCCGTCGCCGGGGCCGGACTTCCTCACGCGGCCCGTGCATGTGATCCTCTCGGCGATGGTCGTCGCGCTCCTCGCCGCCCTGCTCGTCGTCTACGCGAAGGTGTACGCGGACACGGAGGCGCGGTTCGCCCTCGGACTGCTCGTCGTCCTAGGCCTCCTCCTGTTCGAGACCCTCCTGACGTTCCCGCCCCTCCTCACCCCCTTCGGCCTGCGCGAGGAGCGCCCCTTCGAGGTCCTGCCCTTCACGGACGCCCTGGCGATCGGCGCCTTCGCGGTGTTCCTGTACCTGAGCCTGGATTGAGGACGCCCGGACTCCGCCTCCCTCCGGGGCGTCCCGCGGAGCGATTCACTAGCGATTTGGGAACGTTTTTGGACAATCGGTATGCCCCTCGGCCCTGCTTCGCCGGAGCGGCAAGGGCCGGCCCCGAGGCCGGGCGGCCCGGAGGAAATCCCGTGTCCCAAGGTGCCCATGCGCCCGTCGTCCTGGACGAGGAGAGGACGTGCCCCGAGTGCGGCGGGCAGCGCCTCGTGCGGGACGCGGTGCGGGGCGAGGTCGTCTGCGACACCTGCGGCCTCGTCCTCCAGGACCTGGCGATCGACACGGGACCGGAGTGGTCCGCGTACTCCTCCGAGGAAGCGGACCGCAGGGCCCACAACGGCGCGCCGCGCGACCCGCTCCGCGGGTCGACCGGCCTGACGACGGTCATCTCCCCCCTGCCCCGCGATGCCCGCGGCAACCCGGTCCGCGGCCCGGAGCAGCGGATGTACGACCGCCTGCGGCGGCTCCAGCGGCGCGCCGCGTACTCGGGCCCCGGGGAGCGCGCCCTGCCGGACGTGGTCCGGGTCCTCAACCGCCTCGCATCCGCCCTGGACCTCCCGAAGACGGTGCGCGAGGAGGCGGCGTTCCTCTGCCGCAAGGTCCTCGACCACCACCTCCTCCGCGGACGTTCGACGGAGACCGTCGTCGCGTGCGCCGTCTACGCCGCATGCCGCATCGACGGCGTGCCGCGGACCCTCGAGGAGCTCGAGGCGGTCACCGGCATCCCCCGGAAGACCCTCGGCCGCGTCTACCGTACGATCCGGCGGAAGATCGGGGTCGTGGTGCCGGCGCCGCAGCCCGAGGAGTATGTCCGCCGCTTCTGCTCCGTCCTGGGCCTGACGAACGCCGTCGAGGCGGAAGCCCTGCGGCTCCTGCGCGCCTTCGACGGCACCACGGATGCCCAGGCCCTGTCCCCCGCCGGGACCACGGCCGCCGCCGTCTACCTGGCGGCGCGGTCCTGCGGCGAGCCCCGGGCCCAGGAGGCGGTCGCGCGCGTGTCCGGCATCAGCGAGGTGACCCTCCGCAACCGTTACAAAGCAGTGTTGCGTAAGGTAGGCCACCCCCCGTCCGGAGGACACGAGGACCCCGACCGCGCCGACACCGATGCCATCCCCACCGGCGGCAGCGCGCGGGGCCGGGCGCTGGGGAAGGCACGGGGAACCGTGGCGAACCGGGAGGCGGCGTTTGGCCCATCGGATCCAGGCACCTGAGCCGGCTTCTCAGACCGTCGGCGGGCCGCCCGTGGTGCTCGTCGTCACGGACACGCTCCGCTCGGACATGCTGCGGGACGCCGCCCTCCAGGACCGCCTCCCGAACCTCCGGCGGCTCGCGGGCGAGTCCCTCATCTTCGACCGCGCCTACGCGGCCTCGCACTGGACCCTGCCCTCCCACGGTTCCCTCTTCACCGGTCTCCTGCCGTCCGAGCACGGCGCGGGCCCGCCGACGATGCGCCTCCGGGGCGACGTGCCGACGATCGCGGAGGTCTTCCGGGACCGCGGGTACCGCACGGGCCTCGCGAGCTGCAATGCCTTCCTCTCCTCCGTGTTCGGCATGACACGCGGCTTCGGGGAGGTCTGGGACCCGCCCATGTCCCTGACCATCCTGTCGTTTACCTTGGCGGACCGCTACCTGTCCCCGCCGCAGAACCCGGGGGGGTGGTGGGACGGCCTGCGGGACTTCACGGACGCGGGCACGCGCCTCATCGCCGTCACGCCGCGCTCCGACAACGGGGCGCGGTCCGCCGTCGCCTTCTCGACGGCGTTCCTCGCGAGACCGGGGCCGCCGCCGTTCCTCGTCCTCAACCTCATGGAGGCCCACTCGCCCTACCACGCTCGCGGCGCGTTCCGCGGCCTCGGGGCGAGGATCCGCTACCTGCGGATGATGGGCTCCTGGGAGGACTACGTGTTCTCCGTGATGGGCGGACAGACCCTGCCCACCGCCGACGAGTTCCGCGCAATCCGCCGGATGTACTGGGAGAACGTCGCGTACCTAGACGCCCGCATCGGCGACCTGTTCCAGAGCCTCGGGTCCTCGTTCTGGGACCGCGCGTACTTCGTCCTCGTCTCGGACCACGGCCAGATGCTCGGGGAACACGGGAAGCTCGACCACATCGCGGGCCTCTGGGAGCCGCTCCTCCGCGTGCCGCTCGTCATCCGGCCGCCGCGGGGGACGCGGCCGGAGCGGATTGAGGAGCCCGTCGCCGTGGCCTCCCTGTTCTCCCTCCTGTCTTCCGTGGCCCGCGGCCTGCCGGCGCCGCTCGGAACCTGGCGGGACCGCGAGGCGGGTGGCCGCGCCCTGTTCGCCGAGTCCCAGAGGGGCATCGTCCCCTACGTGCACTCCCTGACCACGGGGCCCGCAGCACGGTCCGGCGAGACGCGGCGGTCCCTCCTGGCCTTCCACGCCGCGCAGGACCACCCCGCCCTCGCGGTCGTCCGCGGGGAGTGGAAGCTCGTCTGCCACCTGGGCCGGAAGGAGGACGAGCTCTACGATGTCGTCCACGACCCGAACGAGGAAGTGAACCGCATGAGCCAGCAGAGCGAAGTCGTCGAAGCGTTGCACGAGGAACTCCGCCAGCGGTACGCCGACCCGGCGGCCGCGAAGGACGGCCGGAAGGTCGCCGCGCGCCGCGACGGCCTGCCGCTGGACGCCAAGGTCGCGGTCGCGGAGGGCGTCCTGCGCGCCGCGTTCGCGCCGGACCGCAAGACCGTGCTCCTGTGGACGGGCGGCAAGGACAGCAGCCTCGTCCTGTACCTCGCCCTGAACCTGGTCCGCCGCGAGGGCTTGCCGCTGCCCCGCACCGTGGTCGTCGACCACGGGCAGCACTTCCCCGATACGTGGGCGTTCATGAAGGAGGTCGCCGCGAAGGAGAGGATCACGCTCGATGTCGCCCGCAACGACTCGCTGCTGCGGAGCGCGCGCGGCTTCGAGGGCAGCCTGCCCTTCGCGAGCCTGAACGCCGCGGACCAGGAGGAGGCCCTCAAGGCGGGCTTCCAGGGCACGCAGGTCCCGCTCTCCCTGGACACCCAGGTGGGCAACCACCTCATGAAGACGGTCGCCCTGAACCGCTACCTCGCGTCCCACGCGATCGACACCGTGATCACGGGGATCCGCTGGGACGAGAACCCTGCGCGGTCCTCCGAGGTCTTCTTCTCGCCGCGGGACAACCCGCCCCACACGCGCGCCCACCCCATCCTCCCGTGGACGGAGCGGGAGGTGTGGGACTACACGCTCGGCAGGCGCCTTCCCGTCCATCCGCTGTACCGCGTTGGCTACCGCTCCCTGGACGGCGTCTTCGACAGCAAGCCGACGGACTCGCGGCCCGCGTGGGAGCAGGACCTGGACGGGACGCCGGAGCGCGCCGGGCGGGCGCAGGACAAGGAGCACCTCATGGCGCGCCTGCGCGCCCTCGGGTACTTCTGAGACCGCGGTGCGTCCGGACGCGGAAGGGAGGCGGAGGGGCCGGCCGCGGGCCCCGCCCAGGGAACCTCCCCGCCGCCCCCGTGGACCCCATCGGCCCGCGGGCGCCTACGAGTACGGCACGGTCACGTTGAAGATCCCGTCGTTGTTCCAGAACGGGAACGGGGCCACCTGGGCGCCCCACGACACGGAGACCTTCCCGCCGCCGAGGTACGCCATGCCGATCGTGTCCCCGGGCCACCAGAACGGGTCGCCGGGCAGGGGCGAGACCCGGACCGGCGGCGTCACCGCGTTCGTGGAAGTCGACAGGGCCGCCACGTAGACGGACCACGAGCCGTCCGTCGCGTTGTCCGTCAGCCAGCCCACGTACACCACACCGCCGCCGCCCGGGGCCACCTGCAGGATGTGGGCCGCCTCGTCGTTGTCCGGCGTGATGCGGATGAGCGGGGACCACGAAGCGCCGCCGTCCTTCGAGTAGCGGACGAACCCGACGTCGCCCGCGGGCGTCTCCACGTCGAAGGCCGACGTGAGCGGGCCCGAGCGGCCGATGCCGAGCGTGGTCTCGATCCACCAGGTCGTCAGCAGGGCGAAATACGGCCCGCTGAGGAGGACCGGCGCGCTCCACGTCGCGCCGCCGTCCGTGGAGGAGGTGAACCACTCCTGGCCGGGGGAGAGGGAGAAGTTCGCCGCGGTCGGGAGGACGTCGAAGGCGACGAAGAGCTCGCCGTTCGCGCCCACGACGATGGGGCCCTCGAGGGAGCCGCCGGGGGTAACCGGTTTCAGCGTCCGACCCGTTCCCGCGGTCTCCGACCGCGCCGCGGTTCTCCATCGAGGGATGCTCGGTGGGCTTCGCGTTCCCTGACGCCCGCGTGGCGATCGGGCCGGACGGCGCTGCGTGCCCTCCAGGAGAACCCCGCGAACGTGACCGCGGGCGAGACCGACCGCTGCGCCGACATGGATGGAAGGTCCAGCGGTTCCACGGATCGACCGCCCGCGAGAAGGCCCCGACCTGCGCGGGCCCGGAGCGGCTCGGACCTGCACGCGGCATCGAGAAGGGTCGGAGCGGGACGGCGCTCGCCGGGAGCGGCTCGAGCCTCGGACCTCGTCACGGCACGATCAGGACCGGCGTCCCGAGCGCCTGCGGCGGGAACCCGCGGTCCCACAGGACGCGCACGGCGCCCTTCGACCCGTGCAGGCGCACGACGCGGCCGAGGATTTTGACGCCGTCCGCCCGCGCCCAGACCACACGCGCGCCGATGAGCTTCGCGGCGTCCTCGGGCTTGGCGAGATCCACGACGGTCCGGTAGCTGTCCTGCTTGAACTTGCTGTGGAGGAACGCGGTCACCGTTCCGGTCACGTCGGTCTTCGCCATGCGCGCGGCGCCACGGTCCCGTGCGTTATAAGGGCTTCGCAAGCGTCCGGGGGCGGATCCGGTCCCGCGCCCGCGGCGTCCGCCGCGGACCTCAGTGCAGGAGGCCGTTCGCCTTCAGCTCGGCCGTGATCCGCTCCACGGCCTTCTCGACGTCCCCGGGCTGCCGCGCGCCCGTGCAGACGACCTTGCCGCTGCCGAACATCAGGAGGACGACCTTGGGCTCGTCGAGGCGGTACACGAGGCCGGGGAACTGCTCCGGCTCGTACTCGACCTGGGTCAGGCCGAGCGTGACCGCGACCGTGTTCAGGTCGATCTGGGCGCCGAGGTCCGCGGTCGCGACGATGTTCTGGACCTCGATCTCCGGGTCCTTCTTCACGGAAATGCCCGCGGCCGAGATCTGCCGCGAGACGAGGGCGATCGCGGTCTTCACGTTCTCGAGGCTCTTCGCGCCCGTGCAGACGACCTTCCCGCTGCGGAACAGGAGGATCGCGGTCTTCGGCTCCTTGATGCGGTAGATGAGCCCGGGGAACTGCTCCGGCTCGTACTCCACGCCGCCCAGGGCGAAGGCGATCGCCTTGAGGTCGAGCTCCTGCCGGCGCCAGGTCGATGCGACGACGCTCTCAATCCGGTACTTCGCCATGG
>JAJYKG010000104.1 GCA_021788795.1 Thermoplasmata archaeon
TTATAAGAGGGCTTGTCATCGTACGTAGTGACAAGTGCTCGGCCTGCGCACGGCGGCGGGGTCCTTCACAGGAGGAGGGAGCCGGCATGGGACCCGGTTCACGCGACCGCGAGCTTCTTCGCCCAGACCTCTTGGCCCTCTTTGTACGCGTCCCGCCCCCGGGAGTCGTTCGCGACGATCGCCGGGAAGTCCTCGACCTTGAACTCCCAGAGCGCCTCCGTGCCGAGCTCGGGATAGGCGATGACCTTGGCGGCCTTGATGCGGCCCGAGAGGGTCGCGCCGAGCCCGCCCACCGCGATCAGGTAGACAGCCCGGTTCTTCACGAGGCTCTCGACCACGGCCGGGGCGCGGTAGCCCTTCCCGATCGTCGCCTTCACGCCGTACTCGTACATCCTCGGGGCGTAGGCGTCCATCCGTCCGGAGGTCGTCGGTCCGGCGGCGCCGATCGCGCGGCCGGGAGGCGCGGGGGTCGGCCCCACGTAGTAGATGATGCCGCCGTGGAGGTCCACGGGGAGCGGCTTGCCCGCGTCCAGGAGATCGACCATCTTCTTGTGCGCCGCGTCCCGGGCCCCGTAGATCGTGCCGTCGATCGCGACGCGGTCGCCGACGCTCAGGCGCGTGACGTCCGCGTCCTTGAGCGGGGGCCGCAGCTTCACGACCTCGCTCACAGGATCGCCTCCTTGTGGCGGTGGGCGTGGCAGTCGATGTTGACGGCGACGGGCAACGCGCCGATGTGGCAGGGCTTCGCCTCGATGTGCAGGGCGAGGGCGGTCGTGGCGCCCCCAAGTCCCTGCGGGCCCACGCCGAGTCGGTTCACGGCCGTGAGCCATTCCTTCTCGAGATTGGCATAGTACGGGTCCTTGTTGGGCGAGCCCAGCGGGCGGTACAGGGCTTTCTTCGCAAGGAGGGTGACCTCCTCGAAGTTGCCGCCGATCCCCATGCCGAGGACGAGGGGCGGGCACGCGTTCGGCCCGGCGGCCTTCACGGTCTCCAGGAGGAACGCCTTGGCGCCCTCCACGCCCGCCGAGGGGCTCATGATCTTCGTCTTGGACATGTTCTCCGCGCCGGTCCCCTTCGCTCCGACGACGATGCGAAGCTGGTCCCCGGGCACGAGGTCGAGGTGGACCATGGCGGGCGTGTTGTCGCCCGTGTTCCCGCGGCGGAGCGGGTCCTTCACGAGGGACGCGCGGAGGTATTGCTCCTTGTGCGCCTCGCGGACGCCCTGGTTCACCGCCTCCAGGAGGCCGGGCTTGTCGAACCGCACGTCCTCGCCGAGCTCCAGGAAGACCACCGCGATCCCGGTGTCCTGGCACATGGGCAGGTTCTCGCGCGCCGCCAGCTCCGAGTTCGCGACGAGCATCTGGAGGATCTCGCGGCCCTGGGGCGACGGCTCCTCCGTCGCGGCCTTTTCGAACGCCGCCTTGAGCTCCGGGTTGATCACCACGCACGCCTGCTTGTACAGGTCCCGCACAGTCTGCCGGACCTGGTCCGTCGACACGACGCGCACGACGCTCGCCTCGGGCCCCGGTGCGGCCGCCCGCGACATGAACCCTCGGCCCGTGGAATACATATCAGTGGGGTATGATTCCCCTGGTTGGCTGCCTGCCGCCGCATCGCCAGCCGGACGGCGAAGACCACCGCCATCGACACCGCGTACCAGAAGGCATGATTGGCCACGAGCGCGACCCGGAGGCACTCGACAGGGGCCACCGCCTCCGGGAAGCAGGGGACTGTGGCACTGGGCGACTTCACTCAAATCCACGCCTGGGTCGGCGTCGCGGCGATCATGGGAATCGGCGCGGCCATCCTCGGGTACCTTGCGTATCTCGACCCGGTGATGTGGTTCGTCGGGCCGTCCACTCTCGGTTTCATCCTCCTTGCGGGCGAGGGTTCGCGAAGGCCCGGGACGTCGTCGACTTCGAGCGGGGCCGAGAGACGAGCCGCCGGCCGGCCGCGCCCTGGCGGGCAAGGTTAATAGGGGCTCGTCACTGTCGGAACCGCGGGATTCGTCATGACGGAGTATCGTACGGAGAAGGACTTCCTCGGGGAGCTCAAGGTCCCCAAGGACGCGTACTGGGGTGTCCAGACGCAGCGGGCGGTCGAGAACTTCCCGATCAGCGGGATCCGGTTCGGGCGGCGGTTCATCTACTCCCTGGGCCTGATCAAGATGGCTTCGGCCCAGACGAACATGGAGCTGGGTCTCCTGGACTCGAAGATCGGCAAGGCGATCGTCCAGGTCTCCCAGGAGGTCATGGACGGCAAGCTCGACGCGCAGTTCCCCCTGGACATCTTCCAGACGGGCAGCGGCACGTCGACGAACATGAACGCGAACGAGGTCATCGCGAACCGCGCGAACGAGCTCCTCGGCACGCCGCTCGGGGAGAAGGGGACCGTGCACCCGAACGACCACGTGAACATGAGCCAGTCCTCCAACGACGTCATCCCGACCGCGATCCACGTCGCCGCGGTCATCGCGATCGACCAGGATCTCCTCCCCGCCCTGCGGGAGCTCGAGGACAGCCTGGCACGGAAGGCGAAGGAGTTCGACCCCGTGGTCAAGTCGGGCCGCACGCATCTCATGGACGCGACGCCGATCCGCCTCGGCCAGGAATTCTCCGGCTACCAGTCCCAGATCGACCACGGCATCCGGCGCGTGACCGCGGCGCGGGCGTCCCTCACGGAGCTCGCGATCGGGGGCACCGCGGTGGGCACGGGCATCAACACCCACCCCGACTTCCCCGGCCGCGTGGTCGAGAAAATCGGCGGTGCGACGAACGCCAAGTTCCGCGTCGCGGAGAACCATTTCGAGGCCCAGATGGCCCAGGACTCCCTCGTCGAGGTGAGCGGCGCGCTCAAGACGGTCGCGGTCTCCATGGTCAAGATCGCGAACGACCTCCGGTGGCTCTCCTCGGGGCCGCACACGGGCCTGAAGGAGATCAACCTGCCCGCGATCCAGCCCGGGTCCTCCATTATGCCCGGAAAGGTCAACCCCGTCATCCCCGAGTCCGTGATGCAGGTCGGCGTCGCGGTCATCGGGAACGACATGACGATCGCGGCCGCGAACACGCACTCGAACCTCGACCTCTGCACGATGATGCCCGTGATGTCCCACCGGCTGCAGCAGAGCATCGAGCTCCTGTCGAACGTCGCGAAGGTGTTCGCCCACAAGTGCATCGACGGCATCACGGCGAACGTGGAACTGCTGCTCAGGTACGCGGAATCGAGCCCGGCGATCTCGACGAAGCTGAACCCGATCATCGGGTACGAGAAGGCCGCGGAGATCGCGAAGGAGGCTGGGCGCACGGGCAAGACCGTGAAGGAGATCGTGGTCGAGAAGGGACTCCTGAGCAAGGAGGAGGCCGACAAGGTCCTCGACCCGAAGCACCTCACGGCCCCGAGCAAGGACCTCATCGGCGGGGGCGGCGCCTGAGGCGGCCCGAATCGGCGAAAGCACTTGAACGACACAGCCTGTCGGGCGACCGAGCCTCCGGGCTCGGGAGCGAGGCGTGGTGCCCTACCGACACGTCAAGCATCCGAAGGAAGTCCTGGTGATCTTCAGCCTCCACCTGAAGGAGGAGGCAAACCGAGAGGCGTATGCGGCCACCTCGCGGCGCATGCACGAGCTCGTGGAAAAGTGGCCGGGGTTCCTCTCCCTCAAGGAGTACACGAGCGAGGACGGCGAGATCCTGGACATCGCCCGCTTCGCGGACGAGACGTCCCTGGAAGCATGGAGGAAGGAGCCCGAGCATCTCGAGGCGCAGCGGCGAGGACGCGAGGAGTTCTACGACCGCTACCGCATCCAGGCAGCCCGGGTCACCCGGGACTACGAGTTCAGCGCCCCGGCGGAGCGCGCCGCGGGGTCCCCGGGAAAGAGGTGAACGCCGGTCCGGAGGCGCCTACCCGCCGACGAGCTTCGCGGTGTCGATCTGCGCCCTCTGCAGACGGCCGGAGTAGTCGACGTAGACGGTCTTCCAGTACGTGAACTCCTCCAGCGCGGTCGTACCGGCCTCCCGCGTATCCGTGGGCCCCGTCTCCTTCGTACCGCCGAAGGGCAGCTGGACCTCCGCGCCGATGGTGGGCGCGTTCACGTACGTGATGCCGGCTTCCAGGTCCTGCATCGCGCGGAAGGCCCATCGCAGGTCGTTCGTATAGATGCTCGACGAGAGGCCGTAGACGACCGAGTTCGCGATGGCGGCCGCGTCCTCGTAGTCCTTCGCCTTGAGGACGCTGAGCACGGGGCCGAAGATCTCCTCCTGGGCCAGGCGCTTCTTCCGGTCGACCGCGAAGACGGTCGGCTGGATGAAGAAGCCCTTGTCATACGCGCCCCCGGTGAGCTTCTTCCCGCCCGTGAGGAGTCTGTCGCCCTCCTTCTTCCCGATCTCGATGTACTCGAGGACCTTCTTCTCCTGGTCCGGCGAGGCCACCGGGCCCATGTCCGTCTTCTCGTCGATCGGGTTGCCGATCCGCAGCTTCTCCGCGCGCCCGACGAGCTCGTCCACGACCTGGTCGTAGACCTTCTCGTGCACGATGAGCCGTGACGTCGCGGTGCAACGCTGCCCCGCGGTGCCGAAGGCGCCGAACATCACGCCGTCCATGAGCAGTTCGACGTTTGCGTCGTCCATGGCGATGATCGCGTTCTTCCCTCCGAGTTCGAGACCCACCTTGATCATCTTCTTCGCCGCACTCTCGTAGACGTGTCTGCCGGTGTCCACGCCGCCGGTGAAGGAGACCGCGCGGATGTCGGGGTGGGCCACGATGCCGTCCCCGACCACGGAGCCGCTCCCGGTTAACATGTTCACCACGCCGGGAGGGAAACCGGCCTCGTCGAGGCACTCGACGAACGACGCGGCGCACCACGGCGTCAGGGAGGACGGCTTGAAGACGATCGGGCAACCGGCGATGAGCGCCGCCCCGCTCTTCCATCCCGGGATGGCCACGGGGAAGTTCCACGGGGTGATGAGCCCCACGGGGCCCACGGGGAGGCGGACGGTCATGCACATCTTGTTCGGCAGCTCGGACGGCACGGTCTCGCCGAACATCCGGCGGCCCTCGCCCGCCGCGTAGGTGTAGAAGTCGATGGCCTCCTGCACGTCCCCGCGGCCCTCCGCGATGACCTTGCCCATCTCGCTCGTCACGATCCGGCCGAGCTCCTCCTTCCGCCGCCGGAGGATGTGCGCGGCCTCGAGGAGGATCTCCCCGCGCCGCGGCGCCGGCGTCTGCCGCCACGACTCGAAGGCGTCCTTCGCCGCCTTGACCGCCCGGTTCACCTCGGCCGCGGTGGCCATGGGGAACGTCGCGAGGACCTCCCCCGTGGCGGGGTTCCGCGTCTCGAACCTCTTCCCCTCGGACTTCTGCCACTTCCCGTTGATGAACAGGCCGTACTCCTGGACCATCGTCCTCACCCGCTCGAACCGCGCAAGCTGCGGCGGGTCTAAGACCTTGCGGTGCCGCGCCGGCGCGCGCGGCCGGCTCCCCGACCCGCGCCGCGGCCCCGCGCCGGCCCTTCCGGGCGTCCCGCGATCGCGCGGGCGGCCTCGAGCAGGCCGTCGGCCACGACGTCCGGGTGCCACTCCGCCGCCTCCTTCGCGAACCGGTCCCGCCACTCCTTCGGCCCGACCCACGCGACGCGGCAGCCGAATGCGCGGCCGAACTCCAGGTCGAGGACCTTGTCTCCGACCATCCACGCCTGCCGCGGATCCACGCCGAGGTCCCGCGCCGCGGCGAGCATCATCCCGGGCCGCGGCTTGCGGCAGGCGCAGTCCGAGAGGACGTGGTGCGGGCAGTAGTAGATTTCCGCGAGGCGCACGCCCTCCTTGCGCAGGGTGGCGAGCATGGCCTCGTGGATTCGGTGGAGCTGGCGGTCGGGGACCAGCTTCCAGCCCATCATGTCCTGGTTCGTGACGAGGACGAGCCGCCATCCGGCGTCCTGAAGGATCCGCATGCCCTCGATGGCCCCGGGGAGGAACTCGAACGCGTCCGGCGTGCGGACGTACCCTTTGCGGCCGCGGTTGATCACGCCGTCGCGGTCCAGGAAGACCGTCGGCCGCACCGCACGCGTCGCGCCGTCCCAGAGCCCGTGGCGCCGCACGCGGAGGGCGCGCCTCGCCTCGGGAGACTGCAGGAAGAAGTCCACGAGGCCCCACTTCGCGAACGGGTTCCGCGTGAGGGTGAGGGCCTTGTCCACCGTGAACCAGTCCACCCGCTCGATCTCGTCGGCCTTCGGGCGGAACTCCTCCGAGGTCGCGTGGCCGCGGAACAGGAAGCCGAGGCTGTAGGCGGGCTTGCCGGGGAAGCCGGAGACATAGACGTTCAGGGGACCGTCCAGGACGACGCGGACGCCCGTCTCCTCCTCGGCCTCGCGGAGGACGCCTTCCTCCGGCCCCTCCCCGTAGTCCATGAACCCGCCGGGGAGGTTCCAGTGGCCCTTGGAGAAGCCGCGGGTCGCCTTGACCATGAGGACGCGGTTCCCCTTCGAGACCACGACCTCGGACACGCAGCGGATCATCGTGTTGTAGATCGCGCGCTTCACCAGGCCGTCCACGTCGTCGCGGTCGAAGAGCGCGTCCCGCTGGTACCACTCCTCCGGGTGGTGGTCCAGGACGGGCTTCAGCCGCCGCACGACGTCGTCCCCGAAGTCCATCGTCCCGCCGGCCCTCGTGGGGAAGGCGAGCTCCTCGCCCTTGCGGGGGAACCGCAGCGTGCCGCGGTCGCGGACCAGGTACACCTGCCCGTCCGTCTCGATGAACAGGTGCTCCCGCCGCCGCTTGGCCATCCAGGCCCGGAGAGGGAGGCGCGCGATATGAAACCTCGCCGCGTCACTCGTGGAGCTTGAGGGCGACCGACACGCCGTCCCGGAGAGGCAGGATAGACGCCAGCATGCGCCCGTCCTTCGCCAGGCGCTCGTTGTACGTCCGGATCGCGGCGGTCTCCTTGGAGCGGTCCTTTGGGTCCGCGACGTCTCCGCGCCAGAGCACGTTGTCCGTCACCAGGAGCCCTCCGACGCGCAGGCGGCGGATGCAGGGCTCCAGGACGTCCGGGTAGCCGTCCTTGTTGACGTCGACGAAGATCAGGTCGAACGGGCCCTCCAGGTCGTCCAAGACTTCCCGGGCCAGGCCCACGAGGATCGTGACGCGGTCCGCGACGCCGGTCCGCGCGAGGTTCGCCTCCGCGATCTTCGCCGTCTCCTCGTTCGCCTCGACGGTCACCAGTTCGCCGTCGGGCGGGAGGGCGCGCGCCCACCACGTGGCCGAGTAGCCGATCGCGGTGCCAAGCTCGAGGATCCGCCGCGCGCCCGCGGCCCGCGCCAAGATGTGGAGGAAGCTGCCCTCCGCCGCGCCGATGATGGGCCAGCGGTCCGCGAGGCCCTCCTCCTCGACCTGCTGCAGGGCCT
>JAJYKG010000105.1 GCA_021788795.1 Thermoplasmata archaeon
CCCTACGTACCAGAGGATTATGTACCAGTAGCCCGCTCCCGCGCGGGAAGGGGCGAAGAAGGAGCGGCGGCAGCTCAACGGGATGGGACGGCGGCACGGCCGCTCGGGGCGAATTGAGATGAAGATGTGGGAGTTCATCCTGCGGCGCCTCCTGGCCGCAATCCCCGTCCTCTTCGGAGTCATCGTCCTCATCTTCTTCGTGACCCATGTGGCGCCGTCGGACCCGGTCAAGCTGTACGCGGGCATCAAGGCGCCGCCCGCCACCCTCGAGGCGATCCGGCAGCAGCTCCACCTGAACGACCCGATTCCCGTGCAGTTCTGGTACTACCTCACGAGCCTGGCCCAGGGGAACCTGGGTTACTCCCTCTCCCAGCGGATCAGCGTGAACACGGGCATCGAGCTCTTCATGCCCAGCACCCTGGGGCTGGTCATCCTGGCGATCGCCTGGTCCACGCCCGTCGGCATCTTGCTCGGGATGCTGTCGGCCACGCGGATGAACAGGCTCGGGGACATCCTCTCGCGGACGGTCGCGTACATCGGGCTGTCCTTCCCCTCCTTCCTGCTGGCGGTCATCCTGCAGCTCGTGTTCGCGGTCAACCTGCATCTCCTGCCCCTGACCGGGCTCCTCGACCCGAGCCTCACGGCCCCTCCCCGGATCACGGGGTTCTATCCCCTGGATTCCCTCCTGACGGGGAACTTGACCGACTTCGCGTCCTCCTCCCTGCACCTCGTCCTGCCCGTGTTCGCGTTGGGCTTCACGGGCTTCGCCCTCGTGCTCCGCATGGCCCGGTCGAGCATGCTCGAGATCCTCTCGTCCCCGTTCGTCAAGGCGCTGCGGGCGAAAGGCGTCCCCGAGAAGATCATTGTGCGCCGCTACGCCTTCCGTGCGGCCATGGGGCCCACCCTGACCATCGTGGGGCTGAGCTTCGGGAGCCTCCTGGGCGGGACGGTCTTCATCGAGGAGATCTTCGGCATGGCCGGGTTCTCCTACTGGGTCTACCAGGCCATCATCGGCTTCGACTACAATGTCGTGGTCGCGTACACGTTCATCATCTCCCTTGCCTACGTGCTGGCGAGCATCCTCGTCGACGCGGCGTACGCGTGGATCGAACCGCGGATCCGGTTCTCCGAGGAGGGGACGGGATAGGATGGCCGCGGTCCGGAGGAGCGGCGCGGTCGAACGCCTGCGGGTCTTCGCCCGCGAGGGCAACCTGACATTCAAGGCGCTTCGCACGAGCAAGCTCTCCATGGTGGGTCTCATCATCCTCCTCGCGTTCGTGGTCATCGCCCTCCTGGCGCCCTTCCTGGCGATCCAGCATCCGACCTACGTCTCCGTGGGCGGCGCGCTGCAGCAGCGCTGGCCCACGGACACGAACGTCGCGCTGGAGCCGCCCTCCCTGGCGCATCCCTTCGGCACGGACGAGCTCGGGACCGACCTGTGGAGCAAAACCGTGTACGCGGCCCAGCTGGACATGGTCCTCCCGTTCGAGGTCATGATCCCCTCGGCGCTCATCGGCATCGTCATCGGCGGGATCGCCGGGTACTTCGAGAAGGCCTTCGGCGAGGTCCTCATGCGCATCACGGACGTGTTCCTCGCGGTCCCGAGCATCGTCCTCGCCCTCACCCTGGCCGCGGCCCTGGGGCCGTCCCTCACGCACATCGTGTACGCGATGATCGCGACGTGGTGGGCGTGGTACGCGCGCCTCATCTACGGCGAGACGCGGAAGATGAAGCACCGCGACTTCGTGGAGGTCGCGCGGAGCTCGGGCCTGAGCGGACCGTCCATCTTCTTCCGGCACATCCTCTCCAACGTCCTCTCGCCCGCGATCATCCAGGCCACCGCGGACCTGGGGAGCGTCCTCCTCGCCATCGCGGCCCTGAGCTTCCTCGGGCTCGGTGCGTCGCCGGGCACGGCGGAGTGGGGACTGCTCATCTCGCAGAGCCTGAGCTACCTCTTCGTGGCCTGGTGGTACCCCGTCTTCCCGGGCATCTTCCTCATCATGACGTCCCTGGCCTTCAACCTCCTGGGCGACGGCCTCCGGGACGTGTTCGACCCCACCGCGCGGCGGTGGCTCTCCCAGGAGATGAAGGGGCTCCCGGAGGTCACCCACCGCGAGACGCCGGCGGCGGCGGCCCCGGGCACCCTCCTCAAGGTGGACGACCTCTCGATCACCTACCTGACGTACGAAGGCCCCGTCCACGCGGTGCGGAACGCGAACTTCGATCTGAAGGCGGGCGAGGCCTACGGCCTCATCGGGGAGAGCGGGAGCGGCAAGTCGACCGTCGCCCTCGCGGTCATGGGCCTCCTGCCGCCGCGGTCCACGCGCATCTCCTCCGGCGACGTCTTCTTCGCCCGGGATCCGACGAGGGCCACGGAGTACACGAACCTCCTCCTGCTCCCGGACAACGAGATGAACGCGGTCCGCGGCAAGGACATCGGGATGATCTTCCAGGAGGTCTCGGACTCCCTCCACCCGTCGTACCGCGTGGGCTTCCAGATGAGCCAGACCTACCTCCTGCACCAATTCGAACTCGTCCTCGGAATCGCGGCGGCGGAGGCGGAGGGCATCCTGCCGGCGCGCCCGTGCGACGCCTGCGGGGCCTCGGTGAACGCGGGAGAGTGGCTCTGCGGCACCTGCCGCACCGTCGTCCTGCCGCCGAAGGAGATGCAGCGGCCCCTGGGCGATCCGGTGCCCAAGGACGTGCCCGGGGGGAGCCGCGGGCAGCTCCGGAAGTACCGCGAGCTCTACCGGACGTACTCGAAGCGGAAACTCGGCCCGGACCGTCCGCCGGACAGCCGGACGAAGGCGATCTGCCGCAAGCTCGCAATCCGCGACCTGCGGCGCGCCATGGTCCCGGACCCGGAGCGCACGGTCGACCTCTATCCCTTCGAACTCTCGGGCGGCATGAAGCAGCGCGTCATGATCGGCATGATGATGGCCTCGAACCCGAAGCTCCTCATCTGCGACGAGCCGACGACCGCGCTGGACGTGGTCACGGAGCGGAACATCCTCGACCTCATCAAGAAGTTCAAGGAGGAACTCGGCGTCTCCGTCTTCCTGATCTCGCACGACCTCAGCGTGATCCGGCGATTCTGCGACCGCGTCGGGGTGATCTACGCAGGGAAGCTCGTGGAGGAGGGCCCCCTCGAAGCGGTCTTCACGGCGCCGGTCCACCCCTACACGAACGGCCTGATCAAGTCCCTCCCGAAGGTGAGGGCGGACGGCGCGTTCGTCTCGAAGGGCGAGTACTACACGATGCCGGGGTCCTTGCCCGAACTCAAGCAGATCCCGGTCGGGTGCGTCTTCGCGCCGCGCTGCGAGTTCGCGACGGAAGAGTGCCGGAAGACGGACCCGCCGCTGGAAGAGGTCGCGCCCGCCCGGACCGCCGCGTGCTTCCATCCGCTGCCAGGAGGCGATCCCGACGGCCGCTGAGGCGTCCGAGACAACGGCCCTCCTGGAGGTCCACGCGCTCAAGAAGCACTTCCCGATCCGCTCCGGGCTCCTGTCCCTCCTCCAGGGCTACATCCGCGCGGTCGACGGCGTGACGTTCGACCTGGAGCACGGGAAGACCCTCGGCATCGTGGGCGAGTCCGGGAGCGGCAAGTCGACCCTGGCGCGGACGATCGCCCGCCTGATCGATTCGTCGGGGGGTTCCGTGGTCCTTCTCGGGACGCCGACGACGAAACTCCGCGGCAGAAAGCTCCGCAAGTTCCGCGTCAACTTCCAGATGGTTTTCCAGGACCCGATTTCCTCCCTCAACCCGAGGAAGCTCGCGATCGACGTCATCGGGGAGCCGCTCAAGGTCCACTTCAAGGTCCACGGGGAGGAGCTGACCCGGCAGGTCACGGACCTCATGAGCAAGGTGGGGCTGGAGAAGGGGCAGCTCTACCGCTACCCGCACGAGTTCTCCGGAGGGCAGAAGCAGCGGCTGGGCATCGCCCGCGCCTTGGCTCTGCACCCGAAGCTCCTGATCCTGGACGAGCCCACGTCGAACCTGGACGTGTCCGTCCAGGCCCAGATCCTCCGCCTGCTCGCGTCCCTGCAGAAGGAGTTCGACCTGACGTACCTCTTCATCTCCCACGACATGGCCGTGGTCTACCACATGTCCGACCTCGTCATGGTCATGTACGCGGGGCAGGTGGTCGAGCGTGCGGAGACGAAGAGCTTGTACAACCACCCGCTCCATCCCTACACCCGCGCCCTCCTCGACATCGCCGAGGCGGAGGGGAAGGACCTCACCGTGACGCTGGGCGGAGAGCCGCCGAGCATGCGCTCCCTGCCGACGGGGTGCCGGTTCCACCCCCGCTGCCCGTTCAAGGTGGACGCGTGCGACAAGGTGGACCCGCAGCTCTTCGAGGTCGAATCCGGGCATTTCGTCTCGTGCCACGTCTTTGGCGTCCCGAACCCGCCGTCCCCCGAGGAGGCGCCCCATGAAGGCTCCTGAGCCGGCGGAGCAGACGGCCACCGGGGCGCGCGGCCTCGACGTCCTGATGTTTCGGTACAGCCGGTGGAAGCGTCGTTCCCTTGTGGACCTCGCGGAGGCGCCGCTGTCCACCCTGGCCTTCCGCAGCCTCTATCTGTGCGGATGCATCTTGCTCGACGGCGTGATCCTTCCGTGGGCCGTCACCGTCCTGGGAGGCGGGTTCTCGTTCCCCCTGTTCGCCCTCCTGATCGTCCCGGCCGTCGCCGCCGAGGCGGTCGTGTACCGCAGGACGAAGACCGCGGCCGCGAAGCCCGCCTGAGGCGGAGGGTGTTCAGCGGCCTCGCACGATCGCGTCGATGGCCTCAATCATCTCCCGCTCGTCCGCCGGGCCGTGGTTGATCATGATGGAGAAGGGCTCGCCATCGTCGTAACCGGCGAGGGCCTGGACGCCCGTGAGGGAACCGGTCTTCGCACGGATTCGCCGCGGAAGCTTGCGGTTCGCGAGGGTGCCGTCCTTCCCGCCGACGGGTAGGGAGTCCGGAATGGACGGGTACTTCGTCGCCGCCTCCAGGAGGGCCACGGTCCCCGACGGGGAGACGAGGTTGTACCGCGAGACACCGGATCCGTCGTACAGCCGCGCCTCCACGCCGATGGGGCGCAGCACGTCCGCGTACGCGGCCTGCGGCTGCTCGTAGTCGAGGGGCTTCCCGAGGGCGTGCGCGGCGTGCACAAGGAGGAGTTCCGCCAGGAGGTTGGACGACGTCTTGTTCATCGTCCGCAGCACGTCGCGGAGCGCGACATGCGCGAAGGGGATCGGCGTTCCCCGGAACTTCCCGATCCGCTTCCTCGCGCCGGTCGCGTCGATGCGCTCCGCAATCCAGCGGACGAGGAAGTCCTCCGGGTCCACGATGGGGAACTCGAACCGGCCCGTGAACCCGGGCGGGAGGGAGACCACGCGCCCCAGCAAGGAGGGCTGCTTGAGCCCGTCCACCCGCCGCACCGAATAGTAGGATCCGGAAGGGGTCAGGGCGGCCCCCCTCGAGGCCTCGGCGACCCCGAAGTTCTCGTGGAAGCAGACCTCAGAAACGGGCGCTCCCCAGGCCTCGCGGATGTCGCCGATGGCCCAGGTGGGCGGATAGTAGGGAGCGCCGACAAATGTCCGGGAGAGGACGACCTCCTCGATCGCCTTTCCCTGCAAGTCCTCCACGAGGGGGCGGAGGGCATCCTCGGAGAGGAGCGGGTTGCCCATCGCGCGGAGGTAGAGCGTCCTCCCCGCCACGGCATACTCGGAGTGGAACGCGTGGTCCTCGCCGAGCGACTCGCAGGCCAGCCAGGAGGTGTAGAGTTTCGTCGTGGATGCGGGCATGAATCGACGCCGGTGGTTCCGGAAGAGCCGCTTCGAGGGATAACAGATGCCGACGAACGCCTTCTCCTCCAGGTCGAGACTCCTCAACTTCATCGGGCCGTGCCCCCCGCGCAACCGGATCCTGGTCCGGCCCCGGGGAGCGAGTGCGGGGAGAAGTACCTTCCTCAGCCATGTGTTCCCGGACGGACGGCGTTCGCGAGGGGGCCTCCGCAGAACGAACGGCGTGCAGCATGAAAGAGCACAGGGCCGTCCCGTGGTTCGTGCAGGCTCAAGAATTCCCGGCGGTTGGTGTGGTTGGAGGGATATTCGGCAGCTCGTTCGACTTTCGGACCGCCGTATTCTCCGATTTCGGCCTGCCTTAACCCACGTTGCGACATTACTGCACTTGCGTTACTTCCCGGCGGTCTCCGATTCATGAGTTGTCCCAGCCGCCCGCCCCCTTCCACGGGCCGCGAAGGTCATGAGCACCTACAGGACGGCCCAGATGAGGCCAATCGTGGGGCCCGGGGATCCAGGAGGAATCCCGCAGGGTCGCGAACCACACGGTGACCGAGGCGGTCGTCGTGCGAATCCCGACACCCGCCGCCGCGAACCTGCCGACGAAGGCGACGAGGAGGCCCACGGGACGTCGGTCCCCCCCCGATCCCTCGAGCCGGCGCAGAGGCTACAAAGAGGCCACCGGGGCCCGAGCCCGGGGTGGCCATGGAGCCGGCGGGCTCCGTCCGCCACGCTTCACGGCCGCGCGCACCCACTCGGAGAGGAGCGGCGCCTGGTCGACCGCCATGACCCGCAGGAACCGCACGGCCCGCGTGTCGAACGGCCGCCCGGCCAGGATATCGTTGTACGTCCCGAGGAGCCAGAGGTAGCAGCTCGTGCAGAAGAAGAGCCCGTCCTTGTACTCCTCCATGTGGACCCGGGCGCAGACCCGGTGGCACGTCTCCATCTCGCCATCACAGTCCGCCTCGGGCTCCGTCGGGAGCCGGATCTCGCACACGGCGCATCGCGGCAAGGATCCCCTCGCTCGGCCCCGAGCGGGCCCGGCGCTCAAATATGCTCCGTACCCATAGTTGCCATCCCTCGGCCGTCCCTGGGACCCACTCCCGGGCAGGATTTCGGTCGGCCGAGAGCCTCGGCTGACCTAAATCCACCCCGCGGCACACGTGCAATACGTGTCGTTACGCATCGCGTCGCATCGTACCAAGCGGATAATCATAACCTCTTATCCGCCTGAGTCGCCCGACGCGTGGAAGGCCGCGTCGGAGCGAATGAAGATGGAAGCCAAGGGGAAGCGAGTCGGGCGGGAGCGCTACGCGGCGATGGTCCTGATCGGGGTCATCACAGGCGCGCTCCTCGTGGGAGTCGCGTGGGGCGGGTTCGGGATCCTCGGGACGCGCGGCGCGTCCGCGTCGGCGGGCACGGTCACGACCCTCTCGAGCTCCGGGGACATCGCCACGGGCGTCGGGATCTTCACGGAAGCCACGATCGGTCTCATGGTTGGGATCCTGTTCATCGGGGCGTTCAGCCTCCAGATCGCGCGGAACTACTTCCTGCGCACCCTGGACAAGT
>JAJYKG010000106.1 GCA_021788795.1 Thermoplasmata archaeon
GACCGGTTCTACACGCGGCACTCCAGGATCGTGAGGACCGTGCGCCACGTCGACGTCGCCATGCTCGTCGTGATCCTCACCCTCGTGCTGGGGACCTTCGCGGTGCAACTGGTCGGCCTACTCCAGGGCCCCATCCCATATGGCGTGGCGTTCATCCCCCTCGCCACCCTGGGCTCCCTCGGCCGCCTGGCCGCGGGGTACGTGATCAGCGTGGCCTGGACGATTCCGGTGGCCGCGTGGCTCGGACGGAACAAGCGGGCGTCGAAGCTCCTCACCCCCGTCATCGAGGTCGTCGCCTCGGTCCCCGCCACGGCCCTCTTCCCGCTCATCATCCTCTTCGCGGTCGCCATCGTCGCGGGGACCGGCGACCAGTCCGAGGTGGCCGCCCTCGTCATCGTCGTCTTCGCGATGCAGTGGTACCTGCTCTTCAACGTCCTCGCGGGCGTGCGGAGCATCCCTGCGGACCTCGAAGAGGCTTCCAGGGTGTTCGGCCTCCGCGGCTGGAAGTACTGGAGGCGGGTCTTGCTCCCGGGCATCATGCCCTCCCTCCTCACCGGGAGCATTACCGCCTGGGGGGCGGGCTGGAACGCCCTCATCGTGGGCGAGTTCATCCGGTTCGGCGGGACGACGTTCCAAGTGGGGGCCGGGCTGGGTTCCATCATCGACGTGGCCACGTACGGTGGGGTCCTCCAGGGACGCACGGTGGGCCAGAACCCCGAGCTCCTCTACTTCGCGATCCTCTTCATGATCGTCGTGGTCGTGGCGATGAACAAGCTTTTGTGGCGCCCCCTCATTAAACGGGCCTCCACGAAATACAGGATCGAGATCGGATGAGCGACGGCGCCCCCATCCTGCAGGTCAACCACACCTCCCGCTCGTACTTCGAGAACGGGAAGGAGTTCGAGGTCCTCAAAGACATCACGTTCGAGCTCCGAGACCGGGACTTCGTCTGCATCGTCGGGCCCTCGGGATGCGGGAAATCCACCCTGCTCCGGGAAATCGTGGGCCTGGACAAGCCGACCTCGGGCGAAATCCTGTTCCAGGGCCAGCCCGTGCGGCCCGAGGATCCGCGGATGTCCATGGTCTTCCAGTCGTTCGCGTTGTTCCCCTGGCTCACGGTCACCCAGAACGTCGAGCTGGGCCTCGAGGCCCACGGGGCGGGTCCCGAGGAGCGGAAGGGGAAGGCCAAGAAGTACATCGATGCAGTGGGCCTCGCGGGGTTCGACAACGCCTTCCCACGCGAGCTGAGCGGCGGGATGAAGCAGCGGGTCGGCCTGGCCCGGGCGCTGGCCATGGACCCGGTCCTCCTCTGCATGGACGAGCCCTTCTCCGCCTTGGACGCCCTGACGGCCCAGAACCTGCGGGACGAGATCCTGCAGCTCTGGCTCAACCCGGACCTCCCGCCGTCCGCGGTCCTCATGGTCACCCACAGCATCGACGAGGCCGTCTACCTCGCCGACCGGATCGTCGTGCTCACATCGCGGCCCGGCAAGGTCGTGAAGATCGAGACGGTCGACCTGCCCCGCCCGCGGAACCGGAAGGAGCCTGAGTTCTACGGGTGGGTGGACGAGATATATTCCCTGATCGTTTGAGGAGGCACCAACAAATGCCAAATACCCCCCACGTGAATGGGCCATCGAAGCCTTTGGCCGACATGCATCCCATCGCCCGGGTCTCCGTGGGCCAGATCCTCGGTCTCGTGGAGGCCATCGACGAGGTGGGCGGGTCCGCGGACGCGGCCACCATCTCCCAGGAAGTGGAGATGGACATCGACCGCCTCGGCCCCATCATCGACGCCGCGGAGTTCCTCGGCTTCGTCAAGGTCGCCGACGGGGACCTCACGATCACGGACCTGAGCCGGAAGGTTCTCCACGCGAACGTGCGCGAGCGGAAGAAGATCATCCGGGACATCATCGACGACGTCCCGATCTTCAAGGAAGTCATGCAGATGGCGAAGTCCGCCGGCCGGCCGCTGTCCCGGGAGGACGTCCTTGGGACCATCGCGGCCCAGGTGGGCACGCACAACGCGGAGGACTTCTTCCGGGCGCTCGTCTACTGGGGTCGCTACACGGAACTCGTCAGCTACGACAGCGAGTCCGAGGAGCTCACCCTGCGAGCGCCCCCCGCGTGAGGGGCGCGCCGCGTTACTCGTTCGCGCCGAAGAACTGGCGCAGCACCGGGTGCATCTCCATCATCTGCTCGCGCCCGATGGCCTCGTACGTCTGGATGAGGATGCCTACGGCCAGCAGGACGCCCGTCCCGGAGGCGTTGCCCACCGTGCCGATCATGTCGGCCCCTGCAGCCAAGGCCCCCACCGCCGCGCCCGAGATGACCGCGACGACGGGGATGTAGCGGTCGAGCACCCGGCGTAAGATGCGCGGATCCCTTCGGAACCCGGGAATCTGCATCCCGCTGGACTCGATCTGCTTCGCCACGTCTTCGGGACCCATGTTGGTCGTCATGATCCAGAACTTGGCGAACATCACCGAGCCGAAGACCATGATGCTCAGGTACGTGACCAAGTGGATGACAACCTGCCAGTACGCATGCCCTTTGAGGTAGACCCCGTACTGGATCGGGTTGAAGAGCGGTAAGAGCCAGTCGGCGACGCCGTTGATCGTGGACACGTAGAACGCGATCCCGCCGATCGGCGTGGTCTGCTGGATCTGCCCGGAGGTCACCCGTAAATCCGTGGCGGAGGGATAGGCTCCTAACCACCACTGGTGCCCGATGAGGGGCCACTCCGGGTGCTGCCAGAACAGGAGGGAGAACATGCTCACGTTCGCCAGGACCGCGGCGACGAGGATGACCGGGATGTTCGACGCGTACATGAGCCGGATCGGATAGCGCCCGCGGGCGCCGCGGGCCAGGCCGTGGGCCAGCGGGAGCTCGATCCGCGTCGACTCGACGTACGCGACCATGAAGAAGATCGCGATCGTGCCGAAGAGGGCGATGAGGGGGTTCGGCTGCCCCACCATGATCTGCTCGATGCCCGTCTGCGAGAGCTGGGCGGACGGCATGTTCCCGAGGTAGTAGAGGGTCTTCGGGATCGTGCCCGCCGGGACCGCGGAACCGGTCTGGGAGGGCTCCCAGTTGAACGTGCCCGTGAAGATCTGCTGGGCGACGCCGCCCGCGATGAAGAGCGAGATTCCGGACCCGATGCCCCACTTGGAGACGACCTCGTCCATGAGGAACACGAGGTACGAGCCGGCGAAGAGCTGGGCGATGATGATGAGCTTCGCGAGGCTGCCGCCGTTCCCCGCGGGGATGAGGCCGAACAGCTCGGGCTGGTTCAGCCGCGTGACGAAGGGGGCCGCGGGCGTCAGGAACCCGTAGACCTGGGGGATCGCCTCGACGAAGATCATGATGATGACGAGGAGCTTCTGCGTGCCCTGGTAGACGCTCTTGTCCTCGTCGTCCTCAAGGTCCAGGTTGATGATCTTGGCTCCGGCGAAGAGCTGCATGATGATCGAGGCCGTCACGATCGGGCCGATTCCCAGGTGCATGAGGGAGCCCTGCGCCCCGGCGAGGATGGCGCGCAGGCTGGAGAAGAAATCGATGACGTTGGCCTGGTCCAGGCCGTAGATGTAGATATTCGTCATCACGAAGTACAGGACGAGGATCGCGATGACCCAGAACATCTTGGTCCGGAACTGGACGTGGCCCTCGGGCCGGGTGACCGCGGGAAGCCGGTCGGTCAGAGGCTTGAGGGCGTACAGCCGACTCTTTTTCTTCTCCTCGAGGGGCATTCCCTACTCCTTGGCGGCCTCGGGGAGGAGGACGTGCCCACCCGCCTCTTGAACTTTGGCCTTAGCCTGCTCGGAGGCGGACTGGACCGTGATCGTGAACGCCGCGCCCACGCGGCCGCCGCCGAGGAGCTTGTCGAAACCCGCGGCGGTCAGATCGATCTCGAAGCCCGCGCCTGCCTTCTTCGCGTGGCCCGCCGCCTCGAACTCGGGCACCCGCGCGACGAGCTGTTCCAGGTTGATCGCCTTCGTCTCGTGGATCTGGGCGTGGCGCGTGAACCCGTGCCGGCCGAAGTGCATCGGGTCGTACTTGACCATCCACTTGAACTTGTGCTTGTGGAGCCCCGCGTTCCCATGGCCGCCCCGCCCGCCGGCGCCGCGGCCGTGCTTCTTCCCACGGCCGTGGGTGCGGCTGCCCCGCAACTTCCTCGTCCTACTTGGCATCCTTCGCGCCCTCCTCGAACAACATACGCTGGATCAGCTCGTTGATCGCGGGCCCGCGGTAGCCGAGGTCCCCGCCGTCATGGAAGCCGCGCTTGATCGCGCGGAACCCTCTCACCGGAGGGTGGAGGCGCAGGACGGGCCGGAGGTCCGAGACCTCCCGGAGGTTGGCCTCGCCCTTGGCCACGGCCTGGCTGAGGTCCCAGATGGACTTGTACTTGCTGTGGGCCTTGACGAACGCGTCGTCGATGGGCTTGTCGCCCACGGCCCGGCCGCGGCGCAGGAGCGCCTTCGCGAGGGTCTGGTCGTCGATCTCGCCCCAGGTCACGAAGTCCTTCACGACCCGGAGCATGCCCTCGTGCGTGGCGTCCTGCGGCAGGATGACGCAGTGGTTCTGGCGGGTCAGGTGGAGCATATGGAGCGTGTCGTCCACCGTGGCCCGCAGGTCGTGCTTCCCTCGGAGTCGAATCACGGCGAAGGTCATGGCTTCTCCACCTTGTCGTCGGCCTCGTCCTCGGTCTTCTCGGTCGTTTCCTTCTTCTCCTCGCTCGCTTCTTCGGCGAGGTCCGTGCCCTCGATCCGGCCGTTGGCCGTGAGCTCGGGCTCTTCAGGTGCCGCCGCGGACTCCGCGGCTACAGAGGCCGCCGCGAGCTTGTGGACGTACACCTGCTCGGCGCCCTGGCGGATCTTGAGGCGCTCCGCAAGGCCCCCGGGGACCTTCACGGCGGCCGTCTTCCGGAGGGCCTCGAAGGCCGCGAGGGCGTAGTTGACCGTCGTCTTCGTGTGGCCCCGGGTCAAGCCCCAGGCGTCCGTGATGCCCGACAGGCGGAGGATGCTCTTGGCGACGTCCCCGACCGCAAGGCCGACCCCCTGAGGCGCCGGCTTGAGGGAGACCTCCACGGACCCGGAGCGGCCGACGACGCGGAACGGGAGGGAGTGGGCCCGGAAACAGCCGCATTCCCAGGAGCCGCAGCCGCGCTTGACCTCGATCATGTTCGTCTTCGCGTTGTCGATTGCGCGGCGGATGGACGGGCCGACCTCGCGGCCCCGCGCGCGGCCCAGGCCGACGAAGCCGTCCTTGTTGCCCACGACGCAGGTGATCACGAAGTTGACCCGGCGGCCGGAGTCCGTCATCCGCTGCACCATGTTCACGTCGAGCACCTCGTCCTCCGTCTCCGGGAGGAGGATGTCGACGATCTCGGGCTCGCGGATGGGCAGGCCGCTCGCGATCGCCTCACCCATCGTGGTGATCGTGCCCCCGAGGACGAGCTTCCCGAGCTTCGTCTTCGGGTTCCACTGGCTCAGGTCGCGCTCGGGGCGGGAGTCCCGCGGCGGACGCTGTCCGCGCCGCTGGCGTCCGCGCGGCATCAGGACGCCTCCAGCTTCGCCTTCACGGCGTCGAACGACTTGACGACGGCGTCCCCGATGTGCTCGCCGCGGATCCGTTCCTTGGCGGGGAGGATCTCCTCGCTATGGGGGACCTCGAGGCCCGCGTCGATGAGCCCCTGGAGCGCGGCGAACAGCCGGCCGCCCCGAGTGGGCTGCTGGACGCCGATGTCCAGGACGGCGCCCTTGACGCCCTTGGCCACGGCCCGCTTCCCGGCGAGATAACCGGTCAGGTATGCGGCGGGCACGTTGCCCGTGCCGACGGACCAGCCGTGCTCCTTGAGGTCCAAGGACTGCGCGGAGGCGACCACGCGGTCGCCCGAGGCGTCCGCCTCGACGATCTGGACGAGCGTCTGGTTGAGCGTCTTGCGCACGACCGCGCGGGGCAGGGCGCTGCGGAGCAGCCGCTGGCGGCGGCGGTAGTCCGTCCGTCCTTCCCGGCGGCGGCGGAATCCCACGCGGTAGTGGGGACCCTGGTGTTTCATTTCGCGGCCTCCTTGAGCAGGCCCGCCATCTGGAGTTGCTGGGTCAGGTGGGCCTTGGACTTGAACATGCCACCCTTGGCCTGGCGGTAGAACCGGCGGTACGTGGAGACGTCGATGCGGCCCTGCGCCTTGAGCTCGCGGAGGTGCGCCCGCAGGCGGCGGATGAGGCCGATCCAGGCCCGCTTCCGCGGCGTCCGCGCGTTCGCGCTCCCTCTCCGGGTACCGTGGCCCCGGCGGCGGCCCTTCTTCCGCTGGGCCGCCCGGGCGCGGGCCCGTCCGCGCGACACGCCGCGCTCCTCGCGGAGCGTGATCACGTTGCGCCGGACGAGGTCCCGGACCTGTTCGCGGGTGATCGCGTCGAAGATGTTCTCCTGCTCCGCCGGGTCCGTCGTGATCCGTACGCGGTTGAGACCGCAGCCCATGACCTCGGCCGCGAGCCTCCGCTGGTGGTCGAACCTCATTCCGTCACCATCCGGTTGAGGACCCGCAGGCCCTTGTCGTCCGCCGCCTTCTCGATGAGCTCGCGGCGGCGCGTGCCCACGCCATGGGCGACCCGCACGGCCTGCTTCGCGGGGTCGAGCCCCTCGAGCTGGCGTTCGTTGTGGACGAGGACCTCCTGGAAGCCGCTCGGGTGGAGGCCCCGCGTCTCCCGCGGGCCGCGGTAGCCCACGGAAGGCAGGTTCCAGCGGTATCCGAAGTGGCGGCGGAGCTTGGACTGCCCGCCCTGGGGCTTCCTCCACTCGTCGCCGAACTTCTTGTAGCGGAACCATTCCTGGCGGTGGAACGCTGGCCGGGCGGCGGACTTCGCGGCGCGGACGGACAGGAGGCGTTTGAGCTCGGGGCTGAGCTTGGGCTTGAGGTTGGGCTCGTACTCCGTCTCGGCCCCCTCTCCCTCCTTCGCTTCCTCTTCGGCCTCTTCCTTCTCCGGCTCTTCCTCCGCCTTCTTGCCTTTGGCGGGCTTGGCCGGGGCCTTCTTCGCCTCCGGCCTCCTCGCCTCGGCCTCGGGCGCGGGGGCGGCGGGCTTCTCCGCCCGGACCGCTTCCTCCTTCCGCTGGGCGGCCACGTACTCGGCGAGCCGCTTCCGTAGCACACGCAGCCTCTCGAAGAGCTTCTCGTGCTCGTGGCTTTCCACCGCAGCGGACTTCACCATGCTCTTCGGCATTGCGGCCAGCAGCACACGCTCTCCTTTGAAAAGCACCGCGTGCCCCCGGGCGGTCACCTTCACCGCGTTGTACTCGTCCTC
>JAJYKG010000107.1 GCA_021788795.1 Thermoplasmata archaeon
GCGTGGCCTTCCTTAACGCCGGGGAGACGCGCGTGGAGCTTGTGACGCCCCTGTCCGCCTCGAGCACGGTCGCCCGGTTCCTCGAGAAGCGCGGCGAGGGACTCCACCACCTCGCGTTCGCGACGGCGGACGTCGCCGCCGAGCTCGCGGAGCTCGAGAGGCAGGGGTTCGAACTGGTGGACCCCGCCCCGCGACCCGGGGCCCACGGCAGCCTGGTCGCCTTCCTGCATCCCCGCTCGTCGCACGGGGTCCTCATCGAGCTCGTGCAGGAGCCGCGGTGAGCGAAGGGTCCCCGCGTCAGAAACATTAGGCTAGACCAAGCCGGATAGGTTTATGACGCATCGCCCGCGTCCCGCCGACCATGAGCCTTGAGGGCGCCGCCGTCTCCCTCGCCGCCGCGGTCATCAGCGCCGTCTTCGCCTTCCTCGTCTTCCGCCAATGGATCTCGCGCCACAAGGCGTTCCAGTTCTCCTGGAGTGTTGGGCTCGCGATGTTCGCGGTCGCGGCCTTCACCCAGTTCCTCGCGGAGGCCTACGGCTGGAGCGACGGCGTGTACCGGGTCTACTACTTCGTGTCCGCGCCCCTCGTGGCGGTCCTCGGGGTGGGCTCCGCGTTCCTCGTCAGCCGCAAGCTCGGCCGCGCCTTCGCCGCCTACACGGTCGTCCTGGCGGCCGCCTTCGCCTGGGTCGTGTTCACGGCTCCGGTGGACGCCGCGAAGCTCCTGCAACCGATTCCCGCGGGCAACGGCTTCCCCGATTCCGTGCGGATCTGGTCCCCCGTGTTCACGATCCCCGGGAGCCTCGCCCTCATCGGGATCGCCCTCCTCTCGTACTGGAGGACGCGGTTCGTCTCCAACCTCGGGATCGCGGCGGGCGCGATCGTTGCCGCGGGCAGCGGCGCCCTCGCGACGCTTGGGATCACCTGGGTCCTCTACCTCGGCGAGCTCGTGGGCATCGCGCTCATGTTCTGGGGCTTCCTCCTGAGCCGGGAGCCCGCGAAGGTCCCGAAGCCCGAGGGCGAGCGGGTCTCCGCCACATGAGCCGCCAACGTTGAAATAGACTCGCCGCGGTCCGGCGGACGTGAAGACCGGGGAGTTCCACAACCCCAGCCGGAAGATCGTCGGCCGAACGATCTGGCATTACGACGCCGTCGAGTCCACGAACGACACGCTCAAGGAGCTCCTCGAGGGCGACCTGCCGGAGGGCCTCGTCGTCTGGGCGGACCGCCAGGCCGCGGGCAAGGGCCGCCACGGCCGCGCCTGGGCCTCTCCGCCCGGGGGTCTGTACCTGTCCATCCTGCTCCGCCCCAAGGAGGTCCACGCGCAGGTGCTCGGCCTCCTCGCGGGCATACCGCTCGTCAAGACGCTGCGGCACTTCGGCGTGTTCGCGGTCCTGAAGTGGCCCAACGACGCGATCTTCCAGGGGCGCAAGCTCGCCGGCATCCTCTCGGAGGGCGTGTACCGGCGCGACATGTACCACGTCATCCTGGGCGTCGGCATCAACACGAACCTCGACCTCGACCGCTTGCCGCCGGACGTGCAGGCGCGGGCGACGAGCCTCAAGCGCGAGGTCAACCTCTACGTCGCGAACGAGGAATGCCTGGAGTACTTCCTCGAGCAGCTGGACGACGTGTACTCACGGTACGTCCACACGCCCACGCCGCTCATGATGAAGGAGTACCGCGGCGCCTGCAGCACGATCGGCAAGCGCGTGTCCGTTGAGACCCCGAAGGGCCGGGTGCTCGGGAAGGCGACCGACGTCACCCCGGCCGGCGCGCTGGTCGTCGTTGACGGCCAGGATGGGCGGCACGAGATCGTGGACGGCACGGTCGAGTACGCCGAGTGACGCCGCCGAGTTTCGGCGGGGGCAAAACGCTTTTGTCGTGCCGCGGCCATCCCGCGGGCACGAGCACACCCTCGAACCGCCGGGAATGGGCCAAGTTCGGCACCGCGGTCGTCGTGTCCGTCGTCGTCTTCGCGGTGTTCTCGGTCCCCGTGGGCCCGCTCCCCGGCCTGGGCTCCCTCCTGGACCCCACGACAGGCCTGTGGTCGGTCGCCTTCTACCAGCGCGGGCTCCAGACCCAGACGATCCAGGTGCCCGGCCTCTCGGCCCCCGTGACGATCGTCCGGGACGTCATGGGCGTCCCGCACATCTACGCGTCCAACTACCCGGACGCGTGGTTCGCCCTCGGCTACGTGCACGCGCAGGACCGGCTGTGGCAGATGGACACCCAGTACCGCGCGGCCGCGGGCCGCCTGAGCGAGATCCTCGGGCCCAGCATGGTGTCGACGGACGAGTTCTTCCGGACGATCGGCCTGCAGCGGATCGCCGCGACCGCCGCCGCGGCGCGGGAGAAGGCCGGCGGCTTGGACGCCACGGTGATCAACGCCTACGTGGCCGGCGTGAACGCCTACATCTCCGCCCTCGACCCGCCCGACTACCCGATTGAGTTCAAGCTGCTCGGCTACGCGCCGGAACCGTGGAACGCGACGATGACGCTCACGGAGGGCGCCCTCATCGCGTGGGGCCTCATGGGGAACTTCTACGACCTCGAGTACAACCTCCTGGTGGAGAAGTTCGGGGCCGCGGAGGCGGCCCAGCTGTTCCCCGACTACCCTGCGGGCACGCAGTACCCGATCCAGCCCGCCGCCGTGACGTCGTCCGGCGCGTCGCTCCTCTCCCCGGCCGCGGCGGAGGACATCCTTCGGAAGGCGGCCCTGGCGGACCCCTGGATCCCCGACTTCGTGGGCGCCGGGAGCAACAACTGGGCCGTCGCGGGGAACCGCACGTCCACGGGCATGCCGCTCCTGGACGCCGACCCGCATCTGCAGTTCCAGCTCCCCGCGATCTGGTACGAGGCGGAGATGCACACGCCCCCGTTCACCTTCAACGGCACGAGCTACCCCGGGTTCAACCTGCGCGGCGCGACCTTCCCCGGCATCCCCGCGTTCTTCTTCGGCACGAACGGGCACATCGCCTGGGGCGAGACGAACACCGGGGCCGACGTGAACGACTTCTTCGTGGAGCACCTCTCGCCGAACGGCACGGAGTACGAGTACGGCGGGGCGTGGTACCCGCTCACCGTCTACGACGAGCCCATCCGCGTGAAGGGAGGCGGCGTCGTCGACTACAAGGTGGACGTCACGAACCACGGCCCCATCCTGACGGAAGACAACCAGACCGTGTCCATGCAGTCGACGATCGTCTACTTCGGGCAGGAACTCGAGGCGATGCTCGGCATCAACCTCGCCGAGAACTCGGCCCAGTTCAACGCGTCCTCTCAGGACTGGCGCGTGCCCGCGCAGAACATCATCTATGCGGACAACAACGGGCTCCACGGGAACATCGGCATCCGGTCCACGGGCCTCTTCCCCATCCGGGCGAACTACACGGGCCGCCTCCCGGTGGACGGCTCGAACGCCAGCTACACCTGGACGGGCTTCGTGCCCTTCGCGGACGAGCCGCACTCCTGGGACCCGCCCTCGGGCTACGTCTGGAGCAACAACGAGGTGCCGTACCCGCCCGGCTACGCGTACGCGTCGAGCCTGGGGTCTCTCTTCGACCCGGGCTACCGCGCGCGGCGGATCCACGAGCTCCTCGCCGGGGACTCGAACGTCAGCCTTGCTGACATGCAGAGCTTCCAGCTCGACGTCTTGGACACGGCGGCCCAGTCCCTCGTCCCCTACATCCTCCGGGCGGTGACGCACCCCGCGGACGCCGTCGAGTCCCAGGCCCTCGCCCTCCTGAACTCCTGGCACTACCACATGTACGCGAACTCGTCGGCGGCCAGCATCTGGTACTTCTTCATGCAGTACTACATGCAGGACACGTTCGGGGACGAGTACGCCGCGGCGGACGCCTCGAACCTCACCCTCCCGCAGTTCAACACCCTGGAGAACCTCACGATCAACGATCCCACGTCCCACTGGTTCGACAAGGTCTCCGGCGGGACGGTCGTCGTGCAGAACGCCACGACGGTCATCAACCAGGCGTTCCACGACGCGGTCTCGCACCTCACGACGCTCCTCGGCCCGACCGCCGCGAGCTGGACATGGGGCGAAATCCACTTCCGGGAGTTCCCCGCCCTGAGCGGCCTCTCCGCGCTCTCCCGCGGGCCCTATTCCGCGGGAGGCGATGAGTACACGCTCAACGTCGCCGCGGGCCTCACCGCGGAGGGCGGCCCGTCGTGGCGGCAGGTCATCGACCTCAGGAACCCGGACAACTCCCTCGCGATCTACCCCGGGGGGCAGTCCGGCAACCCGCTCAGCGTCCACTACGACGACTTCCTCGTGGGCTCGTACCTCGATGGGAAGTACCTGCCCTTCAAGGACTTCCCGAACCAGGACTCGATCCCCGCGGCCTCCGTCGAGTCGATCATTACCCTCAACCCCGGATGATGCCATGGCCCGAATCCGCTTCCCCGACCTCGGCACCCGCGTCGTGTTCCTCTCCGCCTTCATCGCCGCCGAGCTGCTCCTCTTCACGGGGACCTGGCAGCTCGCGTACCTGGCGGGCTTCCTCGCGGGCATGCTCTCCGCTCGGATCCGCCGCGCGGTCATCCTCGGGGCCGCGTCCGTCTTGGTGGCCTGGGCCGCCTACCTCGTCTACGTGTTCGTCGAAGGGGCGGGGCTGCAACTCGCGGACCTGGTCGGCCAGATCCTCGGCGTGGGCGCGGGGGCGTGGTGGCTCCTCACGGTGATGACGCTCCTCATGGGGGCCCTCCTGGGGGCTGCGGGAGGCTTCACGGGGTGCACGGCCGCGCGCCTCTTCCTGTGGGAACAGGCGGGCGGGGAGCCGGCCGGGGCGGCGCCGGAGCCCCCGAAGAGTTGAAGTCGGTCGTCCGCATTCGAGCGGCCCATGGCCGTCGATGACCGCGTCGAGGAACTCCGCCGCCGCAAGGAAGCCACGAAGGTCGGAGGCGGGGCCGAGCGCATCGAACAGCAGCATGCGAAGGGGAAGCTCACGGCGCGGGAGCGCGTCGACCTCCTCCTCGATCCCGGCACGTTCGTGGAGACGGACATGTTCGTCGAGCACCGAGCCTCGGACTTCGGGATGGACAAGCGCCGGATCGCCGGGGACGGCGTCGTCACTGGATACGGGGCGATCGACGGCCGCACGGTGTTCGTCTTCTCCCAGGACTTCACGGTCTTCGGCGGCAGCCTCGGGGAGACGCACGCGAACAAGATCGTCAAGATCATGGACATGGCCATGAAGGTCGGCGCGCCCGTGATCGGGCTCAACGACAGCGGGGGCGCGCGCATCCAGGAGGGCGTCATCAGCCTCGGCGGCTACGCGGAGATCTTCTTCCGCAACGTGCTCGCGTCCGGCGTGGTGCCGCAGATCAGCGCGATCCTGGGCCCCTGCGCCGGCGGCGCGGTCTACAGCCCCGCGATGACGGACTTCACGATCATGGCGAAGAACAGCTCGTACATGTTCATCACGGGTCCCGAGGTCATCAAGACCGTGACGGGCGAGGACGTCACGTTCGAGCAGCTCGGCGGCGCCATGACCCACAACGAGAAGTCCGGCGTCGCGCACTTCGCCGCGGACGACGAGAAGGGTGCGCTGCGGCTCATCCGCAAGCTCCTCAGCTACATTCCCTCGAACAACGTCGAGGACCCGCCCATCCTGATGAGCGAGGACCCGTCGGACCGCCGGGATCCGGAGCTCGCGGCGGTCGTCCCGAGGGACTCGGACAAGCCCTACGACATGCGGGACGTGATCACGCGCGTCGTGGACCGCGGCTCGTGGCTCGAGGTCCAGGAGCACTGGGCCCAGAACATGGTCGTGGGCTTCGCGCGCCTCGCCGGCCGGCCCGTGGGCGTCGTGGGCAACCAGCCCAAGGTCCTCGCCGGGACGCTCGACATCAACTCCTCCACGAAGGGCGCGCGGTTCGTCCGCTTCTGCGACTGCTTCAACATCCCGCTCCTCACGTTCGTCGACGTCCCCGGATTCCTTCCGGGCACCGCCCAGGAGTACGGGGGCATCATCCGCAACGGAGCCAAGCTCCTCTTCGCCTTCAGCGAGGCCACCGTGCCCAAGGTGACCGTGATCACGCGCAAGGCGTACGGCGGCGCCTACGACGTCATGTGCTCGAAGCACATCCGCGGCGACATGAACTTCGCCTGGCCCTCCGCGGAGCTCGCCGTCATGGGCCCCGAGGGCGCGGTCCAGATCATCTTCCGCAAGGAGATCGACGCGGCCGCGGACCCGAAGGCCCGCGAGGCCGAGCTCGTCCGTGAGTACCGCGAGAAGTTCGCGAACCCCTACATCGCGGCGCGCATGGGATACCTGGACGACATCATCGAGCCGCCGGAGACACGGCCGCGGGTCGTGAACGCTTTCGCGATGCTCCGGAGCAAGCGCGAGACGCGCCCGCCCAAGAAGCACGGCAATATCCCCCTGTAGGCGGTTTCGGATGATCCGACGCCTCCTCATCGCGAACCGGGGCGAGATCGCCATCCGCGTCGCGCGCTCGGCGCGGGAGATGGGGATCGCCTGCATCGGCGTCTACTCGGAGGCGGACCGGGACGCGCTCCATCGGAAGGCCATGGACGAGTCCTTGCCGATCGGGGGTCCGCTCCCCGCGGACAGCTACCTGAACATCGACCACATCCTCAAGGCCGCGAAGAAGGCCCGCGCGGACGCCATCCACCCGGGATACGGTTTCCTCTCCGAGAACCCGCGGTTCTCGCGGCGGTGCGAGGAGGAGGACCTCATCTTCGTCGGCCCGGGGCCGAAGGCCATGGCCCTCTCCGGGGACAAGATCGCCTCGCGGAAGGCGATGGCCGCCGCGGGCGTCCCCGTCACCCCGGGCATCGATCGCGTCCTCCGCTCCCCCGGCGAGGCCGCGGAGGTCGCGGACCGCCTCGGCTACCCCGTCATGTTCAAGGCCACCGCCGGGGGCGGCGGCATCGGCATGTCCCGCGTGGACCGGCCGAAGGACCTGCCCGCGGCTTTCGAGTCCGCGCAGTCCGTCGCCCGGGCGAACTTCGGGAACCCGGACCTCTTCCTGGAGAAGTACATCGAGCACGCGAGGCATGTGGAGGTCCAGGTCCTCATCGCGCGGCGCGGGAAAGGGCTGCACTTCGGCGAGCGCGAGTGCAGCATCCAGCGGCGGCACCAGAAGCTCGTCGAGGAGTCCCCCAGCCCCGCCCTCAATCCGCGCCTGCGAGCCCGGATGGGCGACGCCGCCCTCAAGGTGGTCAAGGCGCTGGGCTACGAGGGCGTGGG
>JAJYKG010000108.1 GCA_021788795.1 Thermoplasmata archaeon
CGCCTCGACGACGACGGCCTTCGTCTTCTTTTCCGTGTTGCCGACCGTCCGCTTGAGCTCCTGCGCCTCCCCGAGCTTCTTCAGCTTCTCTTCGAGCTCGGACCACACAACGCCCCGGGACTTCATCCGGTGGTCGTCCGGGTACGCGATCACGCGCATGCCGACCAGGTCGGTCTCGATGTCCGCGACGTCGTCCAGGGAGGTCGTCTCGATCTCCGTAGCGATCCGCTTCATCTTCTCCAGCTCGTTGTGGCTGGACTTGATGTAGATCTCCATGATCGGGGTCGAGGGCACGCGGCGCGCGTCCACGATCTCGATGAGCCGCGGCAGGCCGAGCGTGACGTTCATCTCCGCCACGCCGGCGTAGTGGAACGTCCGCATGGTCATCTGCGTGCCGGGTTCGCCGATGGACTGGGCGGAGACGATTCCCGCGGACTCGTTGGCGTCGATGGAATGCACCGAGTAGATCTCGGAGACCTTGGAGAGGACCTCGGACAGGCGCTTCTTGCTCAGCTTCACGCCGTGGAGCTTCTTCGCGAGCTCCCCGACCACGGAGCGCGGGAGGCTGATCTTGAGCTCGCCGAGGGCCTCGTAGAGCTCCTTCTCGCCCTCCGTGACGGAAGGCGCTTTCTTGGGGATCTCCAGGGGCGCCTCGGGCTCGGCCTCCGCTTCCGCCGCGGGCTTCTTGCCGGCCCGGGGCGCGGGCCGCGCCCGAACGCGCTCCTTCTTGGGAGCGGGCTTCTCCTCCGCCGGGGCCGCGAGTTTCTTGACGACCTTCTCGGCCTCCTTCGCGGAGAGGAACTTCTTGAGCCGGCCCGCGGTCGCATGCTGGAGCTTCTCCAGCGTGAAGCCGGCGTCCGTGAGGACCTCCGCGGTCTTCTTCGAAAGCCCCCGGTTCCGCAGTGCCTGGATCGTCGTCGCGCGCGCCATGCTCATTCCTCCGAAGGAGGCTCTTCCTCCTCGACCTCGGCCTCCTCTTCGGAGATCTCCACGTACATGTCCTTCTCCGTGAGGCCGTAGGAGGCCATCTCCTGCTCGCGGAGGCGCTCCTTCCAGGAGGGCTCCTCGCCGAGGATCTCCTGCAGGATGTCGTCGATGTCCACGGCCCGGCCCTGGACGCTGCGACTCGGGTCGACCCCGTCCTCGCCGAACCGGAACTGGATGATCGTGTCCGCGGTGTTGCGCACCGTGCCGTCCTCCTTCACCTTCAGGTCCTCGAGGGCGTTGATGAGCCGGCGCTGCATGTAGCCCGACCGGGACGTCCGCACGGCCGTGTCCACGAGGCCCTCGCGGCCGCCCATCGCGTGGAAGAAGTACTCCGTCGGGTAGAGCCCGGACTTGTACGACGCCTTGACGAAGCCTTTCGCCTCGGCGCCCAGGTCCCCCTTCTTGAAGTGCGGCAGCGTCCGGTTCCAGTAGCCGCGGCTCAGGCGCTCGCCCCGCACGGCCTGCTGCCCGATGCAGCCCGCCATCTGGGAGAGGTTGAGCATGGAGCCCCGGGCCCCCGACCGCGCCATGATCACGGCGCTGTTCTCCATCCCGAGGTACTTGCCCGCGATCTGGCCGGCCTGGTCACGCGCGCGACCGAGGATCTTCATCGCCTCGACCTCCAGGGTCTCCTCGAGGGACCGCCCGGGCATCTGCTCGAGCTCCCCGCTGCGGTACGAGTCGACGAGCTTCTCGACCTTCTCCGTCGCGGCCTTGAGGCCGTCCGAGATGTCCTTCTTGGCCTCCTCGGGGATGTCCTCGTCGTCGATGCCCGTGGTGAAGCCGCGGACCATGATCGCGCCGATGGCCATCTTCGTGGCCTTGTCCAGGAACTCCCGCGCCACGTCGGGTCCGTAGTCCCGGGCGAGCTTGTCGACGATCTTCCCCTTGAACGCGCCGATCGCGTTCTCGTCGATCGTCCCCGCGCTGATCACGCCGTCCTTGATCACGACGAGGGAGTCCTCCTCCTTCAGTTCCTTCAGGCCGATGTCGCCCTTCGGGGCGATGGAGGACTTGAAGGTCATGCTGAGGTCCTTGGGCAGGACCATGGAGAAGAGCTGCTTCCCGGTCCAGTACTCCTCGGCGCCCTTCTTGACCTCCGGCTGCGGGAGCTCGTGGAGGTTGATCTTGCTCAGGATGAACACGGTCTCGTCGCGGGTGAACTTCGAGTCCTTGTGGGTCAGGAGGAACCCGCCCGTGATGTGGTCGTGGATGCCGCCGATCACCGGGCCGCCGAACCGCGGCGAGAGGATGTGCTCCTGGACGCGCATGAGGACGCGGGCCTCGGCCCGGGCCTCCTCGCTCTGGAGCACGTGCAGGTTCATCTCGTCCCCGTCGAAGTCGGCGTTGTACGGCGGGCAGACGGCGAGGTTGAAGCGGAACGTCTTGTTCTGCATCACGCGGACCTCGTGGGCCATCATGGACATCCGGTGCAGGGAGGGCTGCCGGTTGAACAGGACGATGTCCCCGTCCACGAGCTGCCGCTCGATGATGTACCCGATCTCCACGGCCTCCGCGACGACCTCCGCGTTCTTGTCCGTCACGCGGATCCGGCGTCCATCCGGCCGGATCACGTAGTTCACGCCGGCGAGGTACTCGCCCAGCGCGCCGAAGGGCGTCGGGCCGCGCTTCACCCAGGACTTCACGATCTCCACGTTGTACGCCTGGACGTGGACCGGGACGGTGAGCTCGCGGGCCGCCTCGACGGGCACGCCGACCTCGTTGATCGAGAGGATCGGGTCCGGCGAGATGACCGTCCGAGCGCTGAAGTTCACGCGCTTCCCCGACAGGTTGGACCGGAAGCGGCCCTCCTTGCCCTTGAGCCGCTGCACGAGGGTCTTCAGGGGCCGGCCGGACCGGTGCCGCGCCGGGGGGATGCCCGCGGTCTGGTTGTCGAAGTACGTGGTCACGTGGTACTGGAGCAGCTCCCAGAGGTCCTCGACGATGAGCTGGGGCGCGCCCGCGTCGCGGTTCTCGCGGAGCCGCTGGTTGATCCGCAGCACGTCCACGAGCTTGTGCGTCAGGTCGTCCTCGGATCGGTCGCCCGACTCCAGGGTGATGGACGGGCGCACGGTGACCGGCGGCACGAGCAGCGCGGTCAGGACCATCCACTCGGGCCGCGCGACCTCGGGGTTCATCCCGAGCACCCGGAGGTCCTCGTTGGGGATGCGCTCGAGGCGCTCCCGCACCTCCTTCGGGGTGAGCTTGTGGCCGTCCTCGCGGAAGGTCGTGGGCTTGTCCAGGGTGACCTTCCCCTGGTCCTCGCCGCAGTGGGGGCAGCGCTGGCGCTTCGTGGCCTCCTTCGCCGTCTCCTTGGACACCATGCTGACGTCCGTCACGTCCCCGCCGAGGTCCTCGACCTGCTCCATCTCGGCCATGTACTCCATGGCCTGCTGGCGCGTCAGGAGGAGGCGGCCGCAGCGGCGGCACGTCGCCTGGAGGAGCTTCTTGATGTCCTTCACGTACCCGACGTGGATCACGGGCATCGCGAGGTCGATGTGGCCGAAGTGGCCGGGGCAGTCGTCGACCTTGCCGCCGCAGGTCTTGCAGCGCAGGCCCGGCTCGATGACGCCGAGGTGGGAGTCCATGAGGCCCATGTCGATCGGGAAGCCGTCGTCGTCGTACGTGTCGGCCGTGATGATCTTCGTGGCCGACATCCTCCGGATCTCGTCCGGGCTGAGGAGGGCGAACTTGATCGCCTGGATCCTCTTCGTGACGCCTCGCATCGCCATCATCGCATGTCCTCCAGTTGCAGTCGCATGACGACGCCCAACGACAGGAGCTCGTCCAGCAGGAGCTTGAACGCGTAGGACGTCTGCACGGGGTAGATCTTGGACGTGTTCTCGCAGACGGGGCAGCGCAGGTTCCCCTTGCGGTCCTTGATCGCGAAGTGGCCGCACTCCGGGTTGCCGCAGACGTACTGGATCGTGCCGTCCGACTCGTCGAGGAGGCGGTCCTTGATCACCATCGCGGCCCCGTGGCCGATGAGGCAGTCGCGCTCCATCTCCCCGAAGCGCAGGCCGCCCTGCCGCGACCGCCCCTCCGTGGGCTGGCGCGTGAGGATCTGCACGGGCCCGCGGCTGCGGACGTGCAGCTTCCCGGAAACCATGTGGTGGAGCTTCTGGTAGTAGATCACGCCGATGAAGATCTCGGCGGGGATCATCTGGCCCGTGTGGCCGTCGTAGAGGATCTCCTTGCCGTTGGACCGGAAGCCGTTCTCTTCGAGCCCCTTGCGGAGGGCGTCCTCCCTCTCGCCGCTGAAGGGCGTCCCGTCGATCATGCGGCCCTCCATGGACCCGATCTTGCCGCCGATCTGCTCGAGCACGTGGGCGACGGTCATCCGGGAGGGGATGGCGTGGGGGTTGATCACGAGGTCCGGGATGATCCCGTTCGCGGTGAAGGGCATGTCCACCTCCTCCGCGATCAGGCCGATGACGCCCTTCTGCCCGTGCCGGGAGGCGAACTTGTCCCCGAGCTCGGGGACCCGCAGGTCGCGCACCTTCACCTTGGCGAGCTTGGAGCCGTTCTCCGACTCCGTCAGCATGACGGAGTCGACCCAGCCTTCCTCGCCGTGCCGCACGGTGACGGAGGTCTCGCGGCGCTTCTGGGGCGTCAGGAAGTCCGTCTCCTCCTCGAGGAACCGGGGCGGGCTCGTCTTGCCGATGAGCACCTCGCCGCCGTTGACCTTGACCTCCGGGGAGATCAGGCCGTCGTCCGGCGTGAGGTTCGCGTAGGAAAGGTCGGCGCGCGCGCCGCGGACGTCAGGGGAGGGGATCTCGAAGTGGTCCTCCTGGCCGCCGGGGTACCGCCGCTCCTCCGCGCGGTACGTCCGCATGAAGGACGACCGGCCGAGCCCGCGGTCGATGGACGCCTTGTTCATCACGATCGCGTCTTCCATGTTGTACCCATGGTACGACAGGACCGCGACGACGAAGTTCTGGCCCGCGGGGCGTTCGTTGAACGAGACGTAGCGCATGGAGTCCGTCTGCACGAGGGGCTTCTGCGGGTAGTGGAGCAGGTGGCTCCGGGTGTCCGGCCGCAGCCGGTAGTTGCTCTGGCCCAGGCCGAGGGACTGCTTCGCCATGCCCGATCCCATCGTCACCCGCGGCGAGGCGTTGTGCTCCGGGTACGGGATGACGCCCGAGGCGACGCCCAGGATGATCATGGGGTCGACCTCCAGGTGGGTCATGTCCTTCGTGATCGCGCCTTTGACGCGGAAGGACTTGTGGCAGAACTTGCACTCGAGCTCGCTCTCTTCGTCCCGGGCGCCCATGTTCAGCCACGTGACGTCGTTGCGGCTCAGGGGGTGCCTGCACTCCTTGCACCGCGCCGGCACGTCGTACGGGTAGACGGCGATGAACGTGTCCTCTTCCTCTTCCGCATCGACCCACTCGACGACGCCGTTGCGCACGAGATCGGAGAAGCGGAGGCGGCCGAGCCGGAGGTCCTCCAGGTGCTTGCGCGTGAGGACGAGGTGGCCATCCTTGACGACGAGGAGCGGGCGCCGGATGCGGCCCTCGTCGCAGTTGATGATGATCTCTCCCATGTTGTCGTCGTAGCGGACGTTGACCTCGTGGCTCAGGAGGCCCGAGCGGCGCCGCTCGCGGATCTCCGCGACGAGCATCCTCGGGTCCTCATGGAGGCCCACCAGGTCGCCGTTCACGTAGACGCGGGTGAGGGCGGTCTGCTGGCCCTTGACCTGCTTCGTGCCCAGGTCCGAGAGGAGGAGCTTGACCTCGTCCTCGGGGAAGCCCTCGGAGACGTCGATCACGAGCGCACAGTTCTTCACGAGCCCGCAGTTCTGGCCCTCCGGCGTCTCGTTCGGGCAGAGGCGGCCCCACTGGGTGGGGTGCAGGTCCCGCGCCTCGAAGTGCGGCTGGGACCGGGTGAGCGGGGACGTGACGCGGCGCAGGTGGCTCAGGGCGGACATGTTCGACGTGCGGTCGAGGAGCTGGCTCACGCCGGCGCGGCCGCCCACCCAGTTCCCCGTCGCCAGGGCGTGCAGGAGCCGCTGGGTCAGGAGGTCCGGGCGGATCGCCGAGGAGATCTTGAGCTCCCGGTGCCGCGCGTAGGAACGCTCGAGCTGGTACTTCAGGTCCTTGATGACGTTCGCGAAGGCCACGCGGAAGAGGTCCTCCATGAGGTCCCCCGCGAGCTTGAGCCGCTTGTTCGCGTAGTGGTCCTTGTCGTCCTCGCGCCGCTTGCCGAGGGACAGCTCGAGGATCGTGCGCGCGACGCGGCCGAGGAAGATCGCCTTCTTAATCCGGTCCTCGCGCGTGTCGCCCAGGTGCGGGAGCAGCGAGCGGTCGAGGATGGACTCGACCTTCTTGATCCGGTACTCCTTGGCCTGGCCCGTGGCGAACTTCTTCTCGAGGTAGCTGATCGCGTCGTCCTTCGTGAAGATCCCGTTCGGCGGGTAGTTCTTCTTGTTCTGGCACTCCTCGATGTTCGCGTAGACGATGTTGGCCATCTCGGGCGCGGAGACGATCGCGTTGTAGATGTCCTCGTCCTTCTCCATGCCCAGGGCCTTCATCAGGATGATCAGGGGGATCTGTCCGGAGGCGGTCGGCACGGACACGATGAGCTGGCCGTCCTTCCGCTTCTCCATGAGCGTGAGGGCCCGGTACCCCTCCTTCTGGGAGAAGACCTTGGCCACCTCGACCTTCCGCCCGTAGCGCTCGTTGAATTCCACGAGGACGCGGTTCGGGGCGAGGTCCTCCAGGGAAATCAGGGCCCGTTCCGTGCCTCCGATGATGAAGTAGCCGCCGGGGTCGGTGGGGTCCTCGCCGGACTCGATGAGCTTGCGCTTGTACTCCTCGAGGGAGAGCTCGCCCTCCGTCTCCATGTTCTCCTTGTAGAGGAGGCAGCGCTTCGACTTCACCATGATCGGAAGGTTCCCGATGTGGACCCGCTCCGGCTCCCGCTCGATGCCGTTCTCGATGACCGTGAAGTCCAGGTAAATCGGCGCCGTGTAGTTCAGGTTCCGCAGGCGCGCCTCCATGGGCGTGAGGGGGTGCGTCGCGCCGTTGGCCTCCTTGACGACGGGCAGGCCCAGCGTGATCGTCGGCTTCGCCTCGAGGTCGATGCGACCGCGCTCGTCGCGCTTGCGGCCGATGCGGATCTCGATGACGTCGCCCTCCGTCCGGTCCTCGTCGAGCTTGATGATCCCGCGGCGGTCGTCCTCGGGGGAGGAGCGGAGGTTGTCGACGATCCGCTGCATCCTCGAGTTCGGGT